>NZ_JBFULI010000010.1:0-132977 GCF_056400405.1 Pseudomonas sp. P5_B3
GCCTGGCGCTTCTGGTATTCCCTTCCAGCGATGTTGAAGCCAAAAAGACAACCCTGAGTCTTGAACTGGAAAGTCCTGCTGAACAACTGACACAAGATCAAGACGCTGCTGACGCCGTTCAAGCCACAAATGAACCAGCAACCTCCCCCTTCGCGCAGATCGACAACAGCGCCGAAGACATCCAGGAAACCGCTCAAGCCGAATCGGCACCCGCACCTGCGCCAGTCGTCGAAGAAAAGAAGCCGGCCAGCCACAGGGAAGTGATCGTAACCAAGGGTGACACCCTCTCTACACTGTTCGAAAAGGTCGGCCTCCCAGCCACCTCGGTGCGTGAAATACTGGCCAGCGACAAGCAGGCCAAGCAGTTCAGCCAGCTCAAGCATGGGCAAAAACTCGAATTCGAACTGAGTCCTGACGGTCAGTTGACCAACTTGCACAGCAAGCTCAACGACCTCGAAAGCATCAGCCTGACCAAGAACGAAAAGGGCTACACGTTCAACCGCATTACCGCGAAACCGACCGTACGCTCGGCTTACGTTCACGGCGTGATCAACAGCTCGCTGTCGCAGTCTGCAGCCCGAGCCGGCCTGTCTCACAGCCTGACCATGGACATGGCCAGTGTGTTTGGCTACGACGTAGACTTCGCCCAGGATATTCGCCAGGGCGATGAATTCGACGTGATCTACGAGCAAAAAGTGGTCAACGGCAAAGCCGTCGGCACTGGCCCGATCCTGTCGGCGCGCTTCACCAACCGCGGCAAGACCTACACCGCCGTGCGCTACACCAACAAACAAGGCAACAGCAGCTACTACACCGCTGACGGCAACAGCATGCGCAAGGCATTCATCCGCACACCGGTGGACTTCGCCCGCATCAGCTCGAAATTTTCCATGGGCCGCAAACACCCGATCCTGAACAAGATCCGCGCCCACAAAGGCGTCGACTACGCAGCACCGCGCGGCACGCCGATCAAGGCAGCCGGCGATGGCAAGGTCTTGCTGGCCGGTCGCCGTGGTGGCTACGGCAATACCGTGGTCCTCCAGCACGGCAATACCTACACCACGCTCTACGGCCACATGCAAGGCTTCGCCAAAGGCGTGAAGACTGGCGGCACGGTGAAACAGGGCCAGGTGATTGGTTATATCGGCACCACCGGTCTCTCCACCGGGCCGCACCTGCACTACGAGTTCCAGGTCAATGGCGTGCACGTCGACCCGCTGGGCCAGAAACTGCCAATGGCCGATCCGATTGCCAAGGCAGAACGCCCACGCTTCCTCGCCCAAAGCCAGCCACTGATGGCGCGCATGGAACAGGAAAAAGCCACTCTGCTGGCTTCGAGCAAGCGCTAAGTCATGGCGCTCTATATAGGTGTGATGTCCGGAACCAGCCTGGATGGCCTGGATATCGCACTGATCGAGCAAGCCCCGGCGATCAGACTGATCGCCTCCCACTACATCCCGATGCCCGACTCCCTGCGCGCCGAGCTCCTCGGCTTGTGCGCCAGCGGCCCGGACGAAATCGCCCGCTCCGCCATTGCCCAGCAGAACTGGGTGAAACTGGCAGCCCAAGGGATTCATGCTCTTCTCGCTCAACAGCAACTGAAGCCCGACGACATTCGTGCGATCGGCAGCCATGGCCAGACCATCCGCCATGAACCTGCACGCGGTTTCACCGTGCAGATTGGCAATCCGGCCCTGCTGACAGAGCTGACCGGCATCACCGTGGTCAGCGACTTCCGCAGCCGCGACGTCGCTGCCGGCGGACAAGGTGCTCCGCTGGTTCCCGCCTTTCACGAAGCCTTGTTTGAAGAGCGTCCCGGCAATCGTGCCGTGCTGAACGTCGGTGGATTCAGCAACCTCAGCCTTATCGAGCCTGGCAAGCCTGTTGCCGGTTTCGACTGCGGCCCGGGCAATGTCCTGTTGGACGCCTGGATTCATCAGCAACGTGGCGACAACTATGACCGTGACGGCCAATGGGCCGCCAGCGGCAAGGTTGAACCCGCTCTATTGAATGAGCTGCTCAGCGATCCGTTCTTCGTAACCAAGGGCCCGAAGAGTACCGGACGGGAAGTATTCAACCTGCCTTGGCTGACACAGCACCTGGCACAACTGCCAGCCTTCGCCGCCGAAGATGTTCAGGCGACGCTGCTTGAGCTGACCGCGCTGACCATCATCGAATCTCTGCAAAGCGCCCAGGCAGACACGCAGGAACTACTGGTCTGCGGCGGTGGCGCTCACAACACCGCGTTGATGAGTCGCCTGGCCGCCCTGCTGCCAAATGCCAGTGTCAGCAGCACCGCCACTTACGGCGTAGACCCCGACTGGGTCGAAGCCATGGCCTTCGCGTGGCTGGCTCATTGCTGCCTGGAAGGCATTGCAGCCAACCGCCCGAGCGTTACCGGTGCCCGCGGCTTGCGCGTACTGGGCGCCATCTACCCCGCATAAATCCTCCACACAGCAAAACGCCGCAGGGCCCTAAGGCCATGCGGCGCTTTGTAATGCAGGTGCGCTGATCAGATCGAGAACGAAGAACCGCAGCCACAGGTAGTGGTCGCATTCGGGTTCTTGATGACGAAACGCGAACCTTCCAGACCTTCCTGATAGTCCACCTCGGCACCTGCCAGGTACTGGAAGCTCATCGGATCGACCACCAGACTCACACCTTCGCGTTCGACGATGGTGTCGTCATCGGCCACTTCCTCATCGAAGGTGAAACCGTACTGAAAACCTGAACAACCGCCGCCCGTAACGAATACGCGCAGCTTCAAGCGATCATTCCCCTCTTCATCGACCAGGCTCTTCACCTTGTGCGCGGCACCGTGGGTGAATTGCAAAGCCGTGGGGGTGAAGGATTCGACGCTCATGCTGACTATCTCCCGGCGTAACGCCGTCATATTGCGTGATGACGCGCATTATCCGCTTCTCCTAGAAAAGCGGTCAACTATTGTTATGGTATATCAACCACTCCAGTCGCCGGCCCAGAATGCAAAAAGGCCCGTCAGACGGGCCTTTTGCTGTACGCGATAAACCTTACGGCAGCATGCCGGCGTGAGACAGACCCAGACGCTCATCCAGCCCGAACAGTATGTTCATGTTCTGCACGGCCTGACCCGAGGCGCCCTTGACCAGATTGTCGATCACCGACAGAACAACCACCAGATCGCCGTCCTGAGGACGATGTACGGCAATACGGCAGACGTTGGCACCGCGTACGCTACGCGTCTCCGGATGGCTGCCTGCCGGCATCACATCGACGAACGGTTCGTTGGCATAACGTTTTTCAAACAGCGCCTGCAGGTCCACCGAGCGATCAACAACGGTTGCGTAGAGCGTGGAGTGAATGCCGCGAATCATCGGTGTCAGGTGCGGAACGAAAGTCAGGCCGACGTCCTTGCCTGCTGCACGACGCAGCCCCTGGCGAATCTCCGGCAGGTGACGGTGGCCTTTGACCGCATAGGCCTTCATGCTTTCCGATGTCTCGGAGTACAGCGAGCCTACGGAAGCACCACGACCGGCACCGCTGACACCGGATTTGCAGTCAGCAATCAGATGCGCGGTATCGGCCAGGCCGGCTTCGAGCAATGGCAGGAAACCCAATTGTGTTGCAGTTGGGTAGCAGCCCGGCACGGCAATCAGGCGCGCTTTTTTGATCTGCTCGCGATTGACTTCCGGCAAGCCGTAGACCGCCTCGTCCAGCAACTCCGGTGCACCGTGCGGCTGGCCGTACCACTTGGCCCACTCATCCGCGTCTTGCAGGCGGAAGTCGGCCGACAGGTCGATGACCTTGGTCCCGGCCGCCAGCAACTCGCCCGCCAGGGCATGGGCAACACCGTGCGGTGTGGCGAAGAACACCACATCACAGGCACCCAGGGTCTTGATGTCCGGAACACTGAACGCCAGGCCATCGTAATGGCCTCGCAGGTTCGGGTACATGTCGGCCACGGCCAGGCCAGCCTCGGATCGGGAAGTGATGACAACCACCTCAGCTTGCGGATGTTGCGCCAACAGACGCAGCAGTTCGACACCGGTGTAACCCGTGCCGCCGACGATACCGACCTTGACCATAAACCTGCCCTCAACGAACCCACTGGAAAGCCGTCGATAATAGGGGCCGCGCGCCCCTGCGACAACCGTCAAGGTGACGTGCGGAGCGTCAAGCCTCTACTATTGCGGCTAACGTGAATCCTGGAATAACTAAAAATGCTCTATCCGTGGCTCAAAGCGCTTCACATCATCAGCGTCGTGTGCTGGTTTGCCGGCCTGTTCTACCTGCCACGACTGTTCGTTTATCACGCACAAAGTGAAGACACGATCAGCAAGGAACGCTTCAGCGTCATGGAGCGCAAGCTGTATCGCGGCATCATGGGGCCGGCAATGATCGCTACGCTGATCTTCGGCGGCTGGCTGATCAGCCTCAACCCGAGTGCGTATTTCACTCAGGGTGGCTGGATGCACGCCAAGCTGACGCTGGTGGTGATTCTGATCGGCTACCACCACATGTGCGGCGCACAGGTAAAACGTTTTGCCCGTGGCGAAAACACCCGCAGCCATGTCTTTTATCGCTGGTTCAATGAGGTTCCGGTTCTGATATTGCTGGCAATCGTAATTCTGGTCGTCGTTCGGCCGTTCTAAATCCAACAGGCACAACTCACCGGGGTACTTCCAATGTCGCTACCCGCTCTGCTCGAACAAAGTTTGCGTCTGCCTGTAGTGGCAGCGCCGATGTTCCTGATTTCCAATCCGCAATTGGTACTCGCCTGTTGTCGCCAGGGCGTGGTCGGCAGCTTTCCAGCGTTGAACCAGCGCGAAAGCAGTGGTTTCAAGGCCTGGCTGGAAGAAATCGAAGCCGGGCTGGCGACACTGGAAAACCCCGCGCCTTACGCCGTGAACCTGATTGTCCACAACAGCAATCCTCGTTTACAGGCGGATCTTGAGATCTGCGTCGAACACAAAGTACCGATCGTGATCACCAGTCTTGGTGCCGTGAAAGAATTGGTAGACGCGGTGCACAGCTACGGCGGCCTGGTGTTCCATGACGTGACAACTCGTCGTCACGCCGAGAAAGCGGCCGAAGCAGGCGTGGATGGCTTGATCGCCGTGGCCGCCGGCGCCGGTGGACACGCAGGGACCTGGAGCCCGTTCTCGCTGATTGCCGAAATCCGCCAGTTCTTCGACAAGACCTTGTTGCTGGCCGGCTGCTTGAACCATGGCCACGAAATTCTTGCCGCCCAACTGCTCGGCGCGGATTTGGCCTACTTTGGCACACGATTTATCGGCACGACCGAAAGTCACGCGCCCGACGCCTACAAAGAAATGCTGCTGACATCCAAAGCGGCAGACATCATCCATACTCCAGCCGTGTCAGGTGTCCCCGCGAGTTTCATGCGCCAGAGCCTTGAGGCCGCCGGTTTCGACATGGCCGCCTTGCAAGGCAAGGGCGAGATCAACTTCGGTTCCAGGCTCAAACCCGTGAGCGATGAGGCCAAAGCCTGGAAAACCGTTTGGTCCGCAGGCCAGGGTGTGGGAGAAATCGAAGACTTGCCGAGCGTCGAACAGTTGATTGCACGTCTCGACGCGGAGTACCGCACGGCCCTGGAGCAGGCTGCTCAGTTGACCAAACGCTGGCCGCGCTGACAGCAAACCTTGGCCAGTCTTTCCCGGCTGGCCTTACACTGGCCCAGGCACAACATTCTTCTTTCAACCTCTCGCGACAAGGATGCTTCGCACATGGGCGAAAACCATTTCAAGATCGTATTCGAGGGCGCCTTGCTGCCCGGTGTCGACATCACCACGGCAAAGCTCAATCTCGCCGAGCTGTTCAAAAGTGATGTCTCAGCCATCGAGCGCCTGTTTACCGGACGTCCGGTAGCGCTCAAACGCAACCTGTCGCAAGCCGATGCCCAGATCTATCTCCAGGCACTGAGCAAAACCGGTATCGACGCCCGCATCGAAGCCGAAACGCCGATCGAACTGAACCTCGCCGACGTTCATGACCATACTCCGGCCAGCAGCCAGGCGGCCTTGGCAGATCCGCAGTCCCCTTACGCGCCGCCTCGCGCACCCGTCGGCGAAGCCATGGCGGAATTCGCCACGCTCAAGCCATTCAGTTTCGATGGCCGTATCGGCCGCTTGCGCTACCTCGCCTGGACGCTGGTGCTGACACTGGTCCTCATGGCTGTTTGCGGGGCGTTTGCATTGCTCGCTCTGGCCCTCATTGGCTCGGATTCGACCGGTGGCCTGACATTGGGCGCCTTGCTGGCCTTGATCCTCTTCGCCGGATTTATATTCGTCAGCATCCAGATCACCGTTCAACGCTTGCACGATGTCGGCTGGTCCGGCTGGCTGTGGCTGCTGAACCTGGTGCCATTTGTTGGCAGTTTCTTTCCATTCGTGATCATGGTCGTACCGGGCAACGACACAGCCAACCCCTACGGCCCGCCGCCTCCGCCGAACAGTACCGCGGTCAAGGTATTGTCTTCGCTGTGGCTGATCGTTATCGCGCTGGTTCTGTTCGGCTCGCTGGCCGGTGGTCTCACGGCGATACGGGAAGAATACAAAAGCGCCGCCCAGAGCAGCTACGAAAGCAGTTCGGTCACCACCGATGAAATCGACGTCGAAGTCGTACCGGCGCCAAATTCCACCGACGATGCAGCCGAAGAGGCCCAGCCCCCTGTAGACTCTGCGAAAGAATGAACAGCGCTCCTGGCCCGTGACACCTGCGTCGCGGCGCGGAGCTGTTGCGATGGAGAACTGCATGACCCGTTACGCTCTGATCACTGGCGCCTCCAGCGGCATCGGCCTGGCGATGGCCGAAGCGCTGGCCCGGCGCGGCCGCAGCCTGATTCTGGTGGCCCGACAACGTGATCAGCTGGAAAGCATTGCGATTGAACTGACCCAGAGGTTCGGCGTGGAAGTGCTGTTCCGCGCCTGCGACCTGGGCGAACCGCTGCGCCTGTCCGGGTTCCTGCTGGAACTGGAAGAAGGCGACCGGCAGATCGATCTGTTGGTCAACTGCGCCGGTATCGGTACATGCGGCCCGTTTCTGGCCCAGGACTGGATGACCGAGCAAGACCTGATCGAAGTGAACATCCTCGCCCTCACCCGCCTGTGCCACGCCATCGGCAACAGCATGGCCCTGCAAGGCGGTGGGCAGATTCTGAATGTGGCCTCGGTGGCAGCGTTTCAACCCGGTCCGTGGATGAGCACTTATTACGCCAGCAAGGCATATGTGCTGCACTTTTCCGAAGGATTACGCGTCGAGCTGAAAAAATGTGCGATCAAGGTTTCGGTGCTCTGCCCCGGGCCGACCCGCACGGCGTTTTTCCGTACTGCACAACTCGACAGCGACAAACTGACCAACAGCAAACTGTTGATGAGCCCCGAGGAAGTGGCGCTCTACACCGTGCGCGCATTGGAAAAGAATAAAGCGATCATTATTCCCGGGCGGCGCAACCGCTGGCTCGCCTTCCTGCCGCGGCTCGGCGCGCGCTGGCTGACTCGCACCATCGCCGGCATGATCAACAAGGCGTACTGCCCGCGCTGATCCAACTCAAGGTAAAAGGCTGGGCGCAGGCATACGCCATGAGTACACTCAGCCCAGCCCAAACAACGGAGAAAACAGCTGTGGATACTCTGTTCACCAAGATCATCAACCGGGAAATCCCGGCGAAGATCATTTACGAGGACGACCAGGTACTGGCCTTCCACGACATTGCCCCACAGGCACCGGTACATTTCCTGGTGGTCCCGAAAAAACCGGTTCGCACCTTGAACGACCTGACCGAGGACGACAAGGCGCTGGCCGGGCATATTCTGTTCACCGCGCAGCGTCTGGCTCTGGAGTTGGGCTGTGAAGAAGGTTTCCGGGTGGTCATGAACTGCAATGAACTGGGTGGGCAAACCGTCTACCACATTCATATGCACGTGCTGGGTCAGCGCCAGATGCACTGGCCGCCGGGCTGATTACTGCCTCCCCCTGTGGGAGCGGCGGTGCGCCGCTCCCACAAGGGCATCACAGGACTGTCACAGCCTCTGCAGCACAATGACCCAGCGCAATCCTTCCCCGGCCGATTGGGTTAAACTGGCCGCCGAAATTCCCCCGGAGGTCAGCATGACTACCCAACGTCACTACTCGCCAATCGACCGCCTTCTGCTGCAAGCCGATGCCGCGATGCGCACCCTGCTGCCCTTCAGCGGCCAGCCGTACCGTCCGTCGCCCGCCATCGTGCAGCCGGATGCGAAAATGAGCGACGAAGACACGCGCCATGTTGCCGGCCTGATGCGCATCAACCATACCGGCGAAGTCTGCGCCCAGGCGCTGTACCAGGGGCAGGCGCTGACCGCCAAGCTGCCGCAAGTACGTGCTGCGATGGAGCATGCCGCCGAAGAAGAAATCGATCACCTGGTCTGGTGCGAGCAACGCATCCATCAACTGGGTAGCCACACCAGCATCCTCAACCCCTTGTTTTACGGCATGTCGTTCGGGATTGGCGCAGTGGCCGGCCTGATCAGCGATAAAGTCAGCCTGGGGTTCGTTGCGGCGACGGAAGACCAGGTGTGCAAACACCTGAACGAACATCTGGAGCAATTGCCGGCCGAGGATGAAAAATCCCGGGCGATTCTTGAGCAGATGCGCATCGATGAAGAACAGCATGCCGAAAGTGCGCTGGAGGCTGGCGGGTTCCGCTTTCCGGCACCGGTGAAGTTCGGGATGAGTCTGATGGCCAAGGTGATGACCAAGAGTACTTATCGGATCTGATATCTCTGTTGCCTGATAAGGCCTCTTCGCAGGCAAGTCGGATCGCCGCACCGCCGCTCCCACAGGTTTTGGTGGTAACAATAAAAAAGGCGACTGCCGTGAGGGAGTCGCCTTTTTTGTGTTCGATGAATCTTACGCCATGTTACGCGCGTAGAAGATTTCGAGCATTTCGTGTTTCACCCGCTCGGTCACCTGGGCGCGTTGCTCAGAGGACAGGTTGCTGGTGGCGTCGCCGAACAGGTAGTTATCCAGTTCGAAGTTCTTCAGCAGCATCTTGGTGTGGAACAGGTTTTCCTGGTACACGTTCACATCGGTCATCTGATACGCGTCGTACGTGTCATCGGAGAGGTAGTTCTGGATCGAATTGATCTCGTGGTCGATGAAGTGCTTTTTGCCTTCAACGTCACGGGTGAAACCGCGCACACGGTAGTCCACGGTCACGATGTCCGAATCGAACTGGTGAATCAGGAAATTGAGCGCTTTAAGCGGTGAAATGACCCCGCAAGTCGACACGTCGATGTCCACTCGGAAGGTTGCAATACCGCTGACCGGATGGATTTCCGGGTAGGTGTGCACCGTGATGTGGCTCTTGTCGAGGTGAGCAAGAATGATTTCAGGCAGCGGGCCCGGGGATTCTTCGATCTGACTGTCGGTCGGGGTTACCGGCTCTTCCGAGATCAGGATCGTGACGCTGGCGCCCTGCGGCTCATAGTCCTGACTGGCAATGTTCAGGATGTTGGCACCAATGATATCGACAACTTCCGTGAGGATCTGCGTCAGGCGTTTCGCGTTGTACTCTTTATTGATGTACTCGACGTAAGCCTGCTGGTCTTGCGGGGTTTCCGCGTAGCAGATGTCATAGATGTTGAAGCTCAAGGTCTTTGTCAGGTTATTGAACCCGTGGAGCTTGAGTTTGCTTTTCACCGTTAAAAACTCTCTATGTGTTTGCGGCCCGGCCGCGTGATCAAGCATGCCCGTCAAATGCGAACAACGCACCTGCGTAGGACGGTTAACACCTCTTCGCGATGGCGATTTTGGTTGTCTGTTCGGGTGCGAGGCCTGTCGGCTGACGGGCCACTACCCTGAAAAAAGTGGCGCATTATGCAGACGTCAGCTTGTGTTCGCCAGAGTCTGCACTGCTTTTATGATAGTTGAATGTCGATTCAACCGAGCTCGATGATTTCATAGTCGTGGGTAATTGCCACGCCTGCCGCGCCGAGCATGATCGAGGCCGAGCAATACTTCTCGGCAGACAGCTCGATGGCGCGTTTGACCTGGGCTTCTTTCAGCCCGCGGCCCTTGACCACAAAATGCATATGAATCTTGGTGAATACCTTTGGATCTTCGGTCGCACGCTCGGCTTCAAGGAACGCTTCACAGCTTTCGACCGCCTGGCGGGACTTCTTGAGGATGCTGACCACATCGAAATTGCTGCAACCGCCGACACCCAGCAGCAGCATTTCCATCGGCCGGACACCCAGGTTACGTCCGCCGGCATCGGGCGGACCGTCCATGACCACGACATGACCGCTACCGGATTCGCCGAGGAACATGGCTTCGCCAGCCCATTGGATGCGTGCCTTCATCGCCAAGACTCCACTGTATAAAAAAGGGTCGCCAGCTTAGCACAGGCCCCGTGATTGACAGCGCCCGGCGTCTTAGGACATATCCCACTGCCTTGTAGGTAAATGCTCGAATATTGCAGGAAGTGTCTGTTAAGCTGACGCCAATTCAATGGCGTATGGCCAGCTTTACTCCAGCGTTCACTATTCATAAAAACCAAACACACCGTGCAGTCTTTTCGGGATACAACCATGGTTGCGATTGCCCCCAACCCCAAGATCAAGAACCTCGACAAGCTGTTGATGCATTGCCAGCGCCGCCGCTATCAGGCCAAGAGCAACATCATTTGTGCCGGCGACCGCTCGGAAACGCTGTTCTTCATCATCAAAGGCTCAGTCACCATCCTGATCGAAGATGACGACGGCCGGGAAATGATCATTTCCTACCTGAACACCGGGGACTTTTTTGGCGAGTTGGGTCTGTTTGAGCAAGCTGGCCTGGAGCAGGAGCGCAGCGCCTGGGTGCGGGCCAAGGTTGAATGCGAAGTCGCGGAAATCAGCTACGCGAAATTCCGCGAGTTGTCCCAGCAGGATCCGGACATTCTTTACGTGCTCAGCGGGCAAATTGCACAGCGCCTGCGCAACACCACGCGCAAGGTCGGTGACCTGGCATTCTTTGACGTAACCGGTCGCGTCGCCCGCTGCCTGCTGGAGCTGTGCAAACAGCCAGACGCCATGACTCACCCGGATGGCATGCAAATCAAGGTGACCCGTCAGGAAATCGGGCGGATTGTCGGTTGTTCCCGGGAGATGGTCGGTCGCGTCCTCAAGGATCTGGAAGAACGCAACCTGGTGAACGTCAAAGGCAAGACCATGGTGGTCTTTGGTACGCGTTAAGCGTTGAACATCTGTGCCAGCATCAACCGGTAGAGTTCGTCCAGACGTGCCAGTGCATTGGGTGCCGTGAACTTCTCATGCAGCGCGATGTGGCTTTCGGCGCGTACGCGTTGCTCCAGCCCGCAGGCCTCGTTGAAACGATTGACCGCGGTGACCATCGACTCTCGCTCGTTATCGATCAGCATCGCTCCGTGGACCAGTCCTACCGGACGCTGCCCACTCTGGCTCTGGCGCCAGCGCTGGGCGGTACCGACCATCTTGCGTCCGTCGAGGTTGACGTTGAAGCGACCGTCACAAAAGGCGCCTTCAATTTCACCCAGGGATGAAGTGCCTCCCAACTCATCCAGTAACTGACAGATTGGATCGCATAGACGCCGGTAGCCGAATTCGATGCGGTTAAGGTCGCCTTCGCTGCGCGGCGGTGCGTAGACCAGAGCGATGTTGATCGTGGTGTCGGATTGCGGAACGGGTTCTCCGCCGGTATCGCGCAACAACACTGGCCAGCCTGCCGCTGCCGAGACTTCACATGCGGATTCAAAGCCTGGCAAGCGATTCAAGCGACGCGGCATCACTAATGCCTGGTCACTCGGTTGCCAGAACAACAGACCGAATTCCGCGTTGCCGGCACAGACCGAGGCCAACAGATCCTGTTCGGCTTGCAGGCCGGCTTCGATGGTCAGGGAAATAGGTGAGGTCATAAGGTATTCCGTAGGACATAAAGTCTGTGGTGCTTCTTATGCCGCTATCGCGAGCAAGCTCGCTCCCACATTTGATCCCGGCAGCCCATAGATTTTCTGGCCACCATCAAACCCTGGGGGAGCGAGCTTGCTCGCGATGCTTTTTAGTCGAGAGTCGAGCCGCTGACAGGCACACCGCGCTCAGGAAAGAACAGACGCTGCAACTCGGTGCCCGGGCTTTCGGCGCGCATGAACGCCTCACCGACCAGGAACGCGTAGACGTCGCTGATTTCCATCAGTTCGACATCGGCGCGGTTGAGAATGCCGCTCTCGGTGATGACCAGACGATCGCGCGGAATACGTGGCAACAGGTCGAGGGTGGTTTCCAGGCTGACATCGAAGGTATGCAGATTGCGGTTGTTCACGCCAACCAGTGGAGTGTCGAGGGTTTTCAAGGCCCGCTCCAGTTCGTCGCCGTCGTGGACTTCCACCAACACATCGAGATTGACGCTTTTGGCCACGGCGGCCAGTTCGGCCATTTTCACGTCATCCAGCGCGGAAACGATCAACAGCACGCAATCGGCACCCAAGGCCCGGGCTTCGACGATCTGGTATGGATCGATCATGAAGTCCTTGCGGATCACCGGCAGCTGGCACGCCGCGCGGGCCTGCTGCAGGTACGCATCGGCGCCCTGGAAGTAGTCGATGTCAGTGAGTACCGACAGGCAGGTCGCGCCGCCCTTCTCGTAGCTTCTGGCGATGTCGGCGGGAACGAAGTTTTCGCGGATCACGCCTTTGCTCGGCGAGGCTTTCTTGATTTCGGCAATGACTGCCGGCTGCTTCAGCTTGGCCTGAGCCAGCAAGGCCTTGGCAAAACCACGGGGCGCATCGGCCACCTTGGCCAGCCTTTCCAGCTCGGCGAGGCTGACGCGAGCGCTGCGCTCGGCCACTTCCTCGACTTTGCGCGCCAGAATCTTTTCCAGAACCGTCGGTATACTCATCCCTCATTCTCCACTTTGAATACCGCGGTAAACGCACCCAGCTCCTCGAGCTTTTCCCGAGCGAGGCCGGTGTGCAGCGCATCGTGCGCAAGTGCAACTCCCTCTTTCAAACTGCTGGCATGATCGGCGGCGTACAGCGCGGCACCGGCATTGAGCATGATCATCTCGGCCGCTTTCTGACCGTTTTCGGTCTTGCGCTTGCCCAAGGCATCGCGAATCAGTTCCAGGGACGCCGCCGGGCTATCCACCGCCAGGCCATGCAGGCTCTGGCTCTTCATGCCAAGGTCTTCCGGCTCGACCCAATACTCGGTGATCTGGCCATCCTTCAACTCAGCGACAAACGTTGGCGCAGCCAGGCTGAACTCGTCCAGACCATCCTTCGAATGCACCACCAGCACGTGTTTGCTGCCCAGACGCTGCAGCACTTCCGCCAGCGGCCGGCACAGGGCCTGGGTGAATACTCCGACCACCTGATGCTTCACACCCGCCGGATTCGTAAGCGGGCCGAGCATGTTGAACAAGGTCCGCAGACCCAATTCGCGGCGCGGGCTTGCAGCGTATTTCATCGCAGAGTGATGGGTCTGGGCAAACATGAAACCAATACCAACGTTGTCAATACAGCGCGCCACTTGCACCGGTGTCAGGTTCAGGTAGATACCGGCCGCCTCCAGCAGATCGGCACTGCCGCTCTTGCCCGAGACTGCACGGTTGCCATGCTTGGCCACGGTGCAGCCAGCAGCGGAAACCACGAACGCAGCAGCGGTCGACACGTTGAAGATATTGGCACCGTCGCCGCCAGTGCCCACCACATCGACCACACCGTCGAGGGTCTTGAGTTCGACCTTGTCCGCCAATTCGCGCATCACTGACACCGCGCCGACGATTTCGTCGATGCTTTCGCTCTTCATGCGCATGGCCATCATGAACGCGCCAATCTGCGCGTCCGAGCATTGCCCGGTCATGATTTCGCGCATGACATCGCGCATTTCATCGGTGCTGAGGTCGAGATGATCGACGATGCGGCTCAGGGCTGTCTTGATATTCATGAAAAGTCCTTAGCGCGTGCCGCCGGTTTGTTTGAGGAAGTTGGCGAACAGTTCGTGGCCCTGCTCGGTGAGAATCGATTCTGGGTGAAACTGCACGCCCTCGATGTTCAGGGTCTTGTGACGCAGGCCCATGATCTCGTCGACCGAGCCGTCTTCAAGCTGGGTCCAGGCCGTCAGCTCCAGGCAATCGGGCAGGGTTTCGCGCTTGACGATCAATGAATGATAGCGAGTGACCGTCAGCGGGCGATTCAGGCCTGCGAACACCCCCTTGTCCTCGTGAAATACCGGGCTAGTCTTACCGTGCATCACTTGGCGGGCGCGCACCACATCACCGCCAAAGGCCTGGCCGATGGACTGGTGGCCGAGGCAGACGCCAAGAATCGGCAGTTTGCCGGCGAAATGCTTGATCGCTTCAATCGAGATGCCGGCTTCGGTCGGGGTGCAAGGACCGGGGGACACAACGATACGCTCAGGATTGAGGGCTTCGATTTCAGCGATGGTCAGTTCATCGTTGCGCACGACTTTGACCTGGGAGCCAAGCTCGCCCAGGTACTGCACAACGTTGTAGGTAAAGGAGTCGTAGTTATCGATCATCAGCAACATGGCGTTAAGAACCTCTTGAATTCACTGACTTTAAAGATGGCCTTCGAATGATTTACCCGCAGAGCGCTGCGCTTTGTCAGATGCTGGAGTAGCGCCAGCAAAGCGGCATTTCAAACAGGTAAAGAAGGCAAAGCGGTACAGGTCCGGCGAGGCCGGCAAAAGAATTCAGGCGCGCCAACGCCAGCGGGCATGTGCCTTGATGACTTGATCCAGGAGTTTACTGATGATCAACACGGGGAAGGTCTCGTTCGTACGTCCCGGCACAGTAACTTAGCTGGGCAGAGCGCGCAATATCGCCGGGGGTGCTGCCCGCGAAACTATCAAAGGCTTCGCGACAGATGGCAAAAGGCCGGAAGTTTTTGGTACTGTCGTTTCGTTCACTACAACAATAAATAAACGGACTTGCTCATGATCAAACAGTCGTTGTTTGTACCACTCGCAGGATGCTTGCTCGCGATCGCATGCGCCCAGGCGAACGCCGCACCTAATCCTTATACAAGTTTCATTGTCTTCGGGGACAGCCTCAACGACGCTGGGACCTTTGCCGACACGGGCGGGCCTGCCGGGGCGACGCAGCGCTTCACCAACCGGACGGGGCCGGTGTACCTGGATGGCAGCGGCGAAGTCCGCTCGCTCAACGCCACGCAGATTCTGGGCGGAAAACTGGGGTTTTCACCAGACCAGACGGCATCCTCTGCTTCAGCAGTTCGCGCCAACGAAGGCCTGCCTGATGGTAACAACTGGGCTGTAGGCGGCTACCGTACCGACCAGATTCTTGATTCGATTACCAGCACCT
Organism: Pseudomonas sp. P5_B3; assembly: GCF_056400405.1. NCBI lineage: Bacteria > Pseudomonadati > Pseudomonadota > Gammaproteobacteria > Pseudomonadales > Pseudomonadaceae > Pseudomonas > Pseudomonas sp. P5_B3. Next base: position 15,340 of record NZ_JBFULI010000010.1, read on the forward strand.
CCGCCACCGGCGAACGCACCCGGGCCGGCTATCTTCCATCCAATAACTTCCGTGCCGACCCGAACGCACTGTATTACCTGTCGGGCGGCGGTAACGACTTCCTGCAAGGTCGAGTCACCAGTCTGCCCCAGGCCAGTGCCGCCGCCGACCGCCTGGCCGACAGCGTACAGACGCTGCAAACCGCCGGCGCCAAGTACGTCATGGTCTGGTTGCTGCCCGATATCGGCTTTACCCCGGCGTTCAACGGCACCCCGCTGCAAGCGTTCACGTCCCAACTCAGCGCCCAGTTCAACACTGAACTGGTAAGCCGACTGCAAAACATCAATGCCGAAGTCATCCCGCTCAACATTCCGGTACTGCTCAAAGAGACGTTCGCCAACCCGGCACAGTTTGGCCTGGCCACCGACCAGAACCTCATCGCCACCTGCTTCAGCGGCAACGGCTGCACCGAGAACGCCCGCTACGGCATCAACAGCGCCACGCCGGACCCGACCAAGCTGATCTACAACGACTCGGTGCACCCCACCGAAGCCGGGCAGCGCCTGATTGCCGATTACGCCTATTCCCTACTGGCGGCGCCGTGGGAGCTGACCTTGCTGCCGGAAATGGCCCAGGGCACCGTCCGTGCGCATCAGGATGAATTGCGCAATCAGTGGCTGGCCGATTGGGAAAACTGGCAAGGCGTCGGCCAATGGCGAGCCATTGTTTCCGGCGGCGGACAGCATCAGGACTTTGACGGCCAGGACAGCGTGGCAAGCGCCGACGGCAACGGAGCCAACCTGAACATCGGCGGCAGCTACCGTCTCGACGATGCCTGGCGCGTCGGCCTGGTGGCCGGTTTCTATAACCAGAAACTCGAAGCCGGCGCAAACGACTCCGACTACAAGCTCAACACTTACCTGGGCACGGCTTTCGCCCAGTACCAGCAAAACCGTGTGTGGGCTGATGCGGCGTTGACGGCTGGGCATCTGGATTACGACAGCCTCAAGCGTAAATTCCAGTTGGGCGCCAACGAGCGCAGCGAAAAAGGCGACACCAGCGGCTACGTCGAGGCCTTCAGCGCACGCGTGGGTTACGACATTGCGCAACAAGCCAGCAGCCCTTGGCACCTGTCGCCGTTTGTCAGCGCCGATTTCGCCAAGGTGCAAGTCGACGGTTACTCGGAGGACGGCAACGATTCCACGGCGCTGACCTTCGCCGATCAGGAGCGTATTTCCCGGCGTCTGGGCGCTGGCCTGCAGGGCAAATACCAGATCACCCCGCAAACCCAGGTTTTCGGCGAAGCGGCAATCGAACGTGAGTACAACGACGATACCCAGGACGTGAGCATCAACCTCAACAGCCTGCCAAACAACCAGTTCACGCTGGCAGGCTACACCCCGCAAAGTCACTTGCAACGTGTGAACCTGGGGGTGAGCCACAACCTCACCAAGGAACTGGCACTGCGCGCCAGCTACAACATCCGCAAGGACGACGACTTTACCCAACAGGGCATCAACGTAGGTGTTGCGCTGGACTTCTGATGTGCAGCCAATAAAAAACGCGGCGCCCTCACAGGCGCCGCGTTTTTTTATGCTGGTGAGGTCATTGTGGGAGCGAGCTTGCTCGCGATAGCGGAGGGTCAGACAACATCAATGTGACAGTGATGGCCCCATCGCGAGCAAGCTCGCTCCCACAGGATTTGTGGTTAGCTCAGTTTTCCGGGGTTTGTTCTGCCAGCGCAACGGCGCGGAACATCGCGCGACGCTTGTTCAGGGTTTCTTCCCATTCCAGCGCCGGCACCGAGTCAGCCACAATGCCGCCACCGGCCTGCACATGCAGTTCGCCGTTCTTGATCACCGCCGTGCGGATCGCAATGGCGGTGTCCATGTTGCCGTTCCAGGCGAAGTAACCGACCGCGCCGCCGTAGACGCCACGCTTGACCGGCTCCAGTTCGTCGATGATTTCCATCGCACGAATCTTCGGTGCGCCGGACAACGTGCCCGCCGGCAGAATCGCCCGCAGTGCGTCCATTGCCGTCAGTCCGGCTTTCAGTTGCCCGGTGACGTTGGACACGATGTGCATCACGTTGGAATAACGCTCGATGACCATTTTCTCGGTGAGCTTCACCGAGCCGATTTCCGATACGCGACCGGTGTCGTTGCGACCGAGGTCGATCAGCATCAAGTGTTCGGCGATTTCCTTGTCGTCCGACAGCAGGTCTTTTTCCAGCGCCAGATCAGCCTCTTCGTTGGCGCCCCGTGGACGGGTGCCGGCAATCGGGCGCACGGTGATCAGGTTGTCTTCGACCCGCACCAGCACTTCCGGCGAACTGCCGACGACATGGAAGTCGCCGAAGTTGAAGAAGTACATGTAAGGCGTCGGGTTGAAGCAGCGCAGCGCGCGATACAGATCAATCGGCGCCGCCTTGAAGTCGATCGACATGCGCTGGGACGGCACGACCTGCATACAGTCACCGGCCAGGATGTATTCCTTGATGGTGTCGACGGCTTTTTCGTAATCGTTCTGGGTGAAGCTGGAGCGGAATACCGGATCGGCCGCTTGCTGCTTGCTGAAATCCAGGCCACGGCGTGGGGTGATCGGCTGACGGAGTTTTTCCAGCAGCTCTTCCAGGCGTGCGCGACCTTGTTCGAAGGCGTCTTCCTGCGCCGGGTCAGCCAAGACGATTGCGTGCATCTTGCCGGCCAGGTTATCGAACACCACCACCGCGTCGGAAACCATCAGCAGGATGTCCGGCACGCCCAGCGGATCCGGGTTCGGGCACTTGCCCAGACGCTTTTCCACATAACGCACGCAGTCGTAACCGAAGTAGCCCACCAGGCCGCCGTTGAAACGCGGCAGGCCGGCAATGGTCGGCACGTTGTAGCGAGCCTTGAAGGCTTCGACGAAGGCCAGCGGGTCTTCCACGTCGTGGCTTTCGGTTTCGACACCATCGACGGTCACGCTGACGTGATGGTCATGAACCCGCAGCACGGTACGGCACGGCAGGCCGATGATCGAGTAACGGCCCCACTTCTCGCCGCCCTGTACGGACTCCAGCAAGTAGGAATTGGGCTCGTCGGCCAGCTTCAGGTAGATCGACAACGGTGTGTCGAAGTCGGCCAGGGTTTCACAGGCAAGCGGGATGCGGTTGTAGCCGGCAGCGGCCAAACGCAGGAATTCTTCGCGGATCATGAGGTGCCTCGTGGCTTGAGGATCGAACAGTCAGGTATGCAAACGCGCCGGATAGCCGGCCAGGATCAAGTCAGGCGCGCCAACGCCAGCGGGCCAGGGCCTTGATGACTTTCATCCAGAGTTTGCGAGTGACCACCACGATGGCGTTTCCAGAAGGGGGTTTGACAGCGTCGGCCAACGTTATCTCAGCGGCCGGATCCAGGCAACCGGGAATTAGCTTGCGCAGGTCGTCGATCACCAGTGCCGGCGACTCTTCGGCAATCGGCCGTCCGTGGTTATAGCCGTAGCTCAGGGCCACACACTTGACCCCCGCCGCTTTCGCCGCCAGCACATCGCTGCGCGAATCGCCGACGAACAACGACTGCGAAGCCGGAATGTTGGCCATTTTCATCACGAAAAACAGCGCGGCCGGATCAGGCTTTTTCTGTGGCAGGGTGTCACCGCCGATAATCCAGCGGAAATAGCGGCCGATTTTCATCTGATCCAGCAGCGGCGCGACGAAACGCTCCGGCTTGTTGGTGATCAGTGCCATCTCGACGCCTTGTTTGTTCAGCCACTTGAGGGTGTCACGCACGCCGGGGTAAACCACCGTCAGCTCATGACCGTCCTCGTAAAAGCCGTTGAACAACTCCAAGGCATGCTCGGCCTCGACTTCATCGACACCCTCGGCGTCGATATGGTTGGCCAACGCCCGGCACACCAACATGTGTACGCCGTTGCCCACCCAGTCACGCACCGATTCGATGCCGACAGGTTTGCGCCCGAGTTTGAGCAGCATCTTGTCCACAGCCACCGCCAGGTCCGGGACCGAGTCGATCAACGTACCGTCCAGATCGAACATCACCAGCCGCGGCAGCTTCCCCGAGAACAGCTGCTCAAAGCCACTCATGGGCGAGCCAGCGCCAGTTCGGTACGCATCTTGTCGATGACTTCCTGATAGTTCGGCGCATTGAAGATGGCCGAGCCAGCGACGAAGGTGTCGGCACCGGCCGCCGCGATTTCGCGGATGTTGTTCACGTTCACGCCGCCGTCGATTTCCAGGCGAATGTCACGGCCCGACGCATCGATCAGCGCCCGCACTTCACGCAGCTTGTCGAGGGTGCCGGGGATGAACTTCTGCCCGCCGAAGCCCGGGTTGACGCTCATCAACAGGATCATGTCGACCTTGTCCATGACGTGCTTGAGCACATCCAGCGGGGTCGCCGGGTTGAACACCAGGCCCGACTTGCAGCCGCCTTCGCGGATCAATTGCAGGGAGCGGTCGATGTGCTGGGTGGCTTCCGGGTGGAAGGTGATGTAAGTAGCGCCGGCTTCGATGAAGTCGCCGACGATGCGGTCCACCGGGCTGACCATCAGGTGCGCGTCGATCGGCGCGGTCACGCCGTACTTGCGCAGTGCCGCGCAGACCATCGGGCCGATGGTCAGGTTCGGTACGTAGTGGTTGTCCATGACGTCGAAGTGCACGAAGTCGGCGCCAGCGGCCAGGACGTTGTCCACTTCTTCACCCAGGCGGGCGAAGTCGGCGGAGAGAATCGACGGAGCAATTACGAAGGGCTGCATGACGCACCTTTTCTGAGCGGAATCACGATGGCGCGCATTGTATACCTCATGCTTTGACGCGCGCACCGTGAGCGCGATGATTGGACCTTGCCATCATTCATCAACGGCAGAAGCTCTAGTACGCCGCGCGATAGATCTTTTCGATATCGACGGCACTCAACTTACGCGGATTGTTGCGCATCAAGCGCTCGACCCCCGCCGCTTCCACGGCCATGAACGGAATGGCGTCCTCGGGCACACCGAAGCTGCGCAGCCCCTGGGGAATTTCCACGGCGGCACACAGCTCGGTCATGGTTTGCACGGCTTTGTCGGCCGCTTCGTTGATGCTCAAGTGAGCGGTCTTCACGCCCATGGCCTCGGCGATATCCTGCATGCGTTCGATGCAGGCCATCTTGTTCCAGGTCATGACATGGGGCAGTAGCAAGGCATTACTGACGCCATGGGCAATGTTGAAACGCCCGCCCAGCGGATACGCCAGCGCATGCACCGCGCCAACCCCGGCATTGCCGAACGCCATGCCGGCCATCAGGCTGGCGGTGGCCATGTCTTCCCGGGCTTGCAGGTTCGACGGGTTGGCGTAGGCCTTGGGCAATGCCCTGGCGATCAACTTGATGGCGCCAATGGCCAGGGCATCGGTAATCGGCGAGGCATTGACCGACAGATAGGACTCGATGGCATGCACCAGCGCATCGATACCGCTGGCCGCCGTGACGCTGCGCGGACAGGTCAGGGTCATTTGCGGGCTGACCAGCGCCACGTCCGGCAACAGGTAGTCGCTGACGATGCCCTTCTTCAGTTGCGCGACCTTGTCGGAAAGGATGGCGACGTTGGTCACCTCCGAGCCGGTACCAGCCGTAGTCGGGATGGCGATCAGCGGCGGGCCTTTGCGCGGGACCTGATCGATACCGAACAGATCCTCCAGCGCGCCGTGGTATCCGGCATAGGCCGCCACGCTCTTGGCAATGTCGATGGCACTGCCGCCGCCCAGGCCGATCAAGCCGTCATGCCCACCGTCGCGATAGACCTGCATGCAATCTTCGACGATGGCAATTTCCGGGTCCGGCAGTACCCGGTCGAAAATCTCGTAGCTGCGTTCGCCCAGCTGCGCCAGTGCCAGTTCTACTGTGCCGGATTTCACCAAAGCGACATCAGTGACGATCAGTGGGTTGTCGATGTCCAGACGCGTCAGCTCGGCAGACAGTTGCTCGATGGCACCTGCGCCGGTGATCAATTTGTGAGCGATTTTGAAAGAGGAAAGACCCATGTGCGCAGCCTCTTATAGGTAGGGGAGCTGGGCACAATAGTAGCTGGGGATTGCGGGTTGTCTTCTATTCAGGCGGTGAATGACCGACCCTGCCGAAAACCACAAAAAACACCTGTAGGAGCGAGCCTGCTCGCGATGAACTTCAACGATACCGCGGGAAATCTGACACCCCGCGGCGCTCTCAGGTTCATCGCGAGCAGGCTCGCTCCTACAGTTGATCGGGGTGATCCGTCAGACCTGCGCAGTACGCAGTTTCTCGCTACGCCCGCGCAACCATTCCAGGGTCAGCAACAGGATCACCGAGAAGGCAATCAGCAGCGTCGCGGCGGCGGCAATCGTCGGGCTGAGGTTTTCGCGGATGCCGCTGAACATCTGTCGCGGCAGCGTCGCTTGTTCGGGACCTGCGAGGAACAGCGTCACCACCACTTCATCGAACGAAGTCGCAAAGGCAAACAGCGCTCCGGAGATCACCCCCGGCGCGATCAGCGGCAAGGTTACCCGGCGGAACGTGGTCAACGGCGAAGCGCCCAGGCTCGCAGCGGCCCGTACCAGGTTCTGGTTGAACCCCTGCAAGGTCGCCGACACCGTGATGATCACAAACGGCACACCGAGCACGGCATGCACGACGATCAGCGAGGTATAGCTGTTGCCAAATCCCAGTGGAGCGAAGGTCAGGTAACTGGCCACACCAATGATCACCACCGGCACCACCATCGGTGAAATCACCAGTGCCATCACCAGCGGCTTGCCCGGAAAATCGCCGCGGGTCAGGCCAATCGCCGCCAGCGTGCCGAAGATCATCGCCAGTACCGTCGCTGCCGGGGCCACGATGATGCTGTTCTTCAACGAACGCATCCATTCCGCCGAGGCAAAGAAGTCCTGGTACCAGTGCAGCGAAAAGCCTTGCAGCGGATAGACCAGAAAACTCCCCGAGTTGAACGACAGCGGAATGATCACCAGTACTGGCAGGATCAGGAACAACAGAATCAAGCCGCAGAGAATCCGCAAGCTGTAGAACCACACCCGTTCGATGGGCGACATATAAGGACTCAGCATTTCGTTCTCCCCTTAGCTCAGGCGCAGGCGACTGGCGCCCACCAGCCAGCTGTAAATCAGATAAAGCACCACGGTCGCCAGCAGCAACAATCCACCGAGTGCGGTCGCCATGCCCCAGTTGATGCTGGTGTTGGTGTAGAAGGCGACGAAGTAGCTGACCATTTGATCGTTCGGGCTGCCCAGCAATGCCGGGGTGATGTAGTAGCCGATGGCGAGGATGAACACCAACAGGCAACCGGCGCCGACACCGGCATAGGTCTGCGGGAAGTACACCCGCCAGAAACTGGCGAACGGATGGCAGCCGAGGGAAATCGCGGCACGCATGTAGGTCGGCGAGATGCCTTTCATCACGCTGTAGATCGGCAGGATCATGAACGGCAGCAGGATGTGCACCATCGAGATGTAGACACCGACGCGGTTGAACACCAGCTCGATCGGCTTATCGATGATGCCCATGGCCATCAGGCCGCTGTTGATCAGGCCACCCGATTGCAGCAACACGATCCACGCCGCGACCCGTACCAGGATCGACGTCCAGAACGGCAACAGCACCAGAATCATCAGCAGGTTGCTCTGCCGCGATGGCAGGTTGGCCAGCAGGTAAGCCAGGGGATACGCCAGCACCAGGCAGATCATGGTGATGATCAGGCCCATCCAGAAGGTGCGGGCGAAGATGTCGAGGTAGATCGCCTGATCCGGGGTCGCCGGGGCGATTTCGCCGAGGTCGTCGATGCGATGATCGACGGCCGCCAGCAGGTAATACGGGGTGATGCTGCTGGTGTTGCGGCGCACCGCTTGCCAGTAGGCAGGATCGCCCCAACGCTCATCGAGACCTTCCAGCGCTTCTTTATAAGAAGCCGGCTCGGTTGCGAGCGGCAAGGCGCGGGCGGTTTTGGTCAGCAGGCTGCGGTAGCCGGCCAATTCCATGTTCAGGCGTTTGGACAGATCGCCCAGGGTCTGGTTCTTGCGAGCCTCGGCGAGGTCTTCGGCCGCTGCTTTGTAAACCGGTTCAGCGGGCAGGCCGCGGCCGTCCCAACTGGCGATGGCGGTCACGGTGCGCGGCATGCCGCCGACCACTTCCGGGTTGCCAACGCTTTTGTAGAGCAGCGCCACGATCGGCACCAGGAACACCAGCAACAGAAACAGCATCAGCGGCGCGATCAACGCCTGGGCCTTCCAGCGGTTGACCCGCTCGGCGTGCTTGAGCCGCTGCTTCAAGGTGGGGCTGGTGCCCTCGTTCAGGGGAACGGCGATAGCCATGACGTACTCCGGGAATCTTTGATCGTTACAGAGGCGGAGAACCACCTCGAACTTATAAATGTGGGAGCGAGCCTGCTCGCGATTGCGATGTATCAGTCACTATCAATGTTGAATGTGCCGACGCTTTCGCGAGCAGGCTCGCTCCTACAGGCGAAGCATTACTTCGCAGCCCAGGAATTGAAGCGCTGTTCCAGTTGCTCGCCGTTGTCAGCCCAGAAGCTGACGTCGATCTGCACCTGGTTGGCGATGTTTTCCGGGGTGGTCGGCATGTCTTTCAGGACATCCTTGGCCAGCAAGGGTACGGCTTGGATGTTGGCCGGGCCGTAGGCGATGTTTTCCGAGTAGGTTTTCTGCTGCTGCGGCTGTACCGAGTAAGCGATGAACTTCTTCGCCGCTTCGGCACGCGCCTTGTCCAGACCCTTCGGAATGGCCCATGCGTCGAAGTCGTAGATGCCGCCGTTCCACACCACTTTCAGGTTGCTTTCTTTCTGCACGGCAGCGATCCGGCCGTTGTAGGCCGAGCTCATGACCACGTCACCGGAAGCGAGGTATTGCGGCGGTTGTGCGCCGGCTTCCCACCACTGGATGTTCGGCTTGAGCTCATCGAGCTTCTTGAACGCGCGGTCCTGACCGTCCTTGCCGGCCAGCACCTTGTAGACGTCTTTCGGCGCAACGCCGTCGGCCATCAATGCGAATTCCAGGGTGTACTTGGCGCCTTTACGCAGGCCACGCTTGCCCGGGAACTGCTTGGTGTCCCAGAAGTCCACCCAACTGGTCGGTGCGGATTTCAGCTTGTCGGCGTTGTAGGCCAGCACGGTCGACCACACGAAGAAGCCCACGCCGCAAGGCTGGATGGCGCCCTTGACGTAGTCTTCGGTCTTGCCGAACAACTTCGGATCGAGCTGCTCGAACATGTCTTCGTCGCAACCACGGGACAGTTCCGGCGACTCAACCTCTACCAGATCCCAGGACACACTTTTGGTGTCGACCATGGCCTTGACCTTGGCCATTTCGCCGTTGTACTCGCCGGCCACGATCTTGCCGTTACCTGCCGCTTCCCACGGTGCGTAGAAGGCTTTGACCTGTGCCGCCTTGTTCGCCCCGCCAAAGGACACTACGGTCAGGTCCGGGCCGGCCGCCATTGCGTGCGCCGCGCCCATCATGCCCAGTGCCAAAGCGGTGAATTTCAGGGATCTCAACATTTATTGTTCTCTCCACGTGCAGGTTGGTGTTGGTATTGCGGGGCGATCAGTTCGCCTCTAAAAGAGGGTCGAGCGCACGAACGTGCTCGACCTGCCAGCCAAGCGGTACCACGTCGCCGACGGCGAGCGCTGGATCGAGCTCGGCAATCGGTTGTTTCACGAAGAAGTCGGTCTTGCCGCAGACTTCCATGCGCACCCGGACGTGGTCGCCCAGATAGATGAATTCCTCGACTCGCCCGGAGAAGCGGTTGACGCATTGGTCGCTGGAGCCATTGAGGCTCACTCGCTCCGGACGAATGGACAGGGTCACCGGCTCGCCGGTCTGGCCAACGTTGACCGCCAAGGCTTCCACCTTCTCACCGCGCCCGAGCTCCACAATGCAACGGTCGCCGGTTTGGCTGTGCAGTCGGCCATTGAGGCGGTTGTTCTCGCCGATGAAGTTGGCGACGAAGGTGTTCTTCGGCTCTTCGTAGAGGGTGCGCGGTGGCGCGATCTGCTGGATTTCGCCCTGGTGGAACACCGCCACACGGTCGGACATGGTCAAGGCTTCGCCCTGATCGTGGGTCACGTAGACCACGGTGACGCCCAGGCGCTGGTGCAGGTGCTTGATCTCCATCTGCATGTGTTCACGCAGTTGTTTGTCGAGTGCGCCGAGGGGCTCGTCCATCAGCACCAGTTGCGGCTCGAACACCAGCGCACGGGCCAATGCCACACGCTGTTGCTGACCGCCGGAAAGCTGCGCCGGATAGCGCTGGGCGAAGGCATCGAGCTGGACCATGCTCAGCACACGCTTGACCCGGGCACTGACGTCGCTCTTGTTCATGCCGCGCACGGTCAGCGGAAACGCAAGGTTCTCGGCCACCGTCATGTGCGGGAACAATGCGTAGTTCTGGAAAACCATGCCGATGTCGCGCTTGTGCGGCGGCACGTTGTTGATGGCGCGCCCCGCCAACAGGATTTCGCCCGCGGTCGGCGTTTCGAAGCCGGCGAGCATCATCAGGCTGGTGGTCTTGCCGGAGCCGGACGGTCCGAGCAAGGTGAGGAATTCGCCTTTGCGAATGTCCAGGTTGAGGTCTTTGACGATCAGGTTCTCGCCGTCGTAGCTCTTCTGCACTCCACGAAAGCTGACCAGAACATCATTGGCCCCTGCACTTGAATCGACCTGGCTCATACCCACACCTTTGTTATTGATGACTGCTGTGGGATTAAGCCTAGTGGACGCTGGGGACCGCGCAAATCGGGGGGCAAGAGAGATTCGCCTCAGCCGGATGGAAGGTTGGGGGTAGGGATTGCCCTACAAGAATGGCGCAAATGGACATGGCAGCTACAAGTGTCGAGCTGCAAGCCGCAAAAGCGAGCAAAACGGCTGTCGCTATTGGATATGCCTGCCATCCAAAACCAGACGGAGATCCCTTGTAGGAGTGAGCCTGCTCGCGATGGCGTCCTGGCCAGTCAACATTGCATTGACTGATCCAGCGCGCCATCGCGAGCAGGCTCACTCCTACAGTTTTGATTGCGGTGTTGTTTAGAGGAGCTTGTGCTCCATCGCGTACTTCACCAGTTCCGCCAGCGAGGTGATGTTGAGCTTCTGCATCAGCCGCGCCTTGTGCGTGCTGATGGTCTTGCTGCTCAGCGCCAGTTGCTGGGCGATGTCGTTGACGTTAGCGCCCTGGGCCAAGCGTTCGAACACGGAAAATTCGCGCTCGGAGAGCAACGAGTGCAATGGACGCGAGTCGGTCAGGCCGACCTCGAAGACCATGCGGTCGGCCAGTTCCGGGTCGATATAACGCCCGCCAGACGCCACTTTGCGAATGGCCGTCAGTAACAGTGCCGGATCGCTGTCTTTGGTTGCATAACCGGCAGCCCCGACCTTCAGCGCCCGGGCGGCCATCTGCGCTTCGTCGTGCATCGACAACACCAGGATCGCCGGTGGATTGTTCAGGGCGCGAATCCGCGGAATCGCTTCCAGACCGTTGACGCCTGGCATGGAGATGTCCAGCAACACCACTTCGCAGGGCACATGACGCAAGGTGTCGAGCAACTGCTCGCCATTGCTCGCCTCCCCCACCACCAGCAGGTCCTTGGCCAGGCCAATCAGCTGCTTGATGCCTTCACGGACGATGGTGTGGTCTTCGGCTACCAGTACACGGATCACAGACTTCTCCAGATTCAAGATCTATCGCGAGCAGGCTCGCTCCCACAAAGGTGTCAGCCCAGACAACATTAAAAATCAGGCCCCACCCAATGGCACCCGCACACTCAGGGTCGTGCCTTCACCCGGCTCACTCTCAAGGGATAACTCACCACCCATGATCAATACCCGCTCGCGCATGCCGACAATCCCAAAGGACGCTGGCCTGCCAAGCGCGGCGACAAATCCTACACCGTCATCGCTGACCGTCAGACACAACTCGTCGCCTTCCAGCGCCAGCGTCAGTTCGACAGTATGCGCCTGGGCGTGGCGCATGACATTGGTCAGCGCTTCCTGAAGGATCCGGAACAGGCCGATAGCCTTGGCGTCGCTGAGCACCGGGAGATTGTCCGGCACCTGCACCAGACACGGGATCTGCGTGCGCGCCTCAAACCGTCGGGCCTGCCATTCGATGGCCGAGGCAATACCCGCATCGAGAATCGGCGGGCGCAATGCAGTCGCCACGTCGCGAACCAATTGGAAGAGTTGAGCGATCAGGCGTTTCATGCTGCCCAGGCGCTCGTTAAGGCCTGGATCGAGTTGCGCGTAAGCCAGTTCGCACATGGAGGTTTCCAGCTTGAGCACGGTCAGCATCTGACCCAGCTCATCGTGAACTTCCCGGGCGATGCGCGCCTTTTCTTCTTCGCGCACGCTTTCCAGGTGCGCGGACAACTCACGCAGTTGTTCCCGGGAGCTGGCCAGTTCAAGTTCGATGCGCTTGCTCTCGCTGATGTCCCAGACGATACCGTCCCAGACATAGGCTCCGTCTTCCAGCTGACGGGTGATGGCCTTGATTTCCGCCCATCGCTRTTCGCCCTGGCGCGTGAGAATTCGACCTTGCCACGACCAGTCGCTGTCGGTATCCAGCGCATGATCCTGGGTCTGGTGATAGCTGGCCCTGTCATCCGGATGCACGATGCTGCGCAGGCCTTTATCGCGATGCGCCAGCGTGGCTGGCGAATAACCCACCAGGCTTTCGCTGCCTTCGCTGATGTAGGCAAAGTCGATCTGACCGGTCACCGGCGCCCGCTCCAGGCGGAATACCAGCCCCGGAACATTGGCGGCGATGCCTTGCAGCCGCGCCTCGCTTTCCTGCAAGGCGGCCAGAGCACGGCGCCGCTCGGTGACGTCGTTGAGGTAAACCACCAGGTATTCGCCATCGCGAAAGCGCAGAAAACTCAACGAGACATCGGTCGGCAGAATGCTGCCGTCAGCGCGCACGCAATTGGTTTCGAAGCTTTGCGGGCCTTCTTCACTGGCCCGGGCGCGCTTCCACAGATTCAGCCAGCGGTCCATGTGCAGGCCGGGTTCGAAATCGATCAAGGGCCGATCAATGATCCCGCCAGCCGGATAGCCAAGCATGCTTTCCGCCGCGCGGTTGGCGTAGCGCACGTGGCTGTCCCAGTTGACCCAGAGGATACCGACGGTGCTTTGATCGATGGAAAACTGGGTGAGCCGCAATGCCTCTTCGCTGGCGGCGCGCAAGGCAATGTCTTCCTGCGCGGCCAGCAGGCGCTGTTCCAGGTTGTGCTGCTGGCGACGCTGCCAGAACACTATGGCCATGCAGCTCAACGCCAGCACGGCCAGCAATAAACAGAGGTTTTGCCAGAAACCCGGGGACTCGGTGAGCCGCGGGTACTTGGGTTGCAGCCATTGATTGTGCAATTGCTCCAGGTCCTTGGCCGGGATAGCCCGCAATGCACTTTCGACGATGCCCGCCAGTTCCGGCTTGTCGCGGCGCGTGGCCACTCGCAGCAGCTGCGGCAAGCCGACATCCCCGACAACCACCAACCCGGCGAACTCCGGCTCGACGGACAGGCGCCCCAATTGCGCCTCATCAACAACCGCATAACCCGCCTGCTGGCCAGTCAGCAATTGCAATGCCTGACGCTCCATCGGGACGCCTTGCAGATTCAGGTGCGGATAGTTGCTACGCAGGTAATCGGCGATGGTGCTGGGCATGCGCACGGCGACGCGGGTCTGGCTGTCGAGCTTTTCCAGCTCGACCGCGCCCGCGCTTTTCTGGTCGCTGACCACCAGTTGCGGCACTCGCATGTAAGGGTCGGAAAACTGCCAGAGGCGCAATCCGCCAGGGGTTTGGGTCAGCCCCGGGGCGATGTCGATTTCGCCCTCGCGTGCAGCCGCCTCCAGTTGTTCAAGGTCGGGAAAGTTGCGCCAGCTCAGTTCGACGTTGAGGGTCTTTGCCAGCCACTTCATCAAGTCGACATTCACCCCGGACAGGCGCTGCAAGCGGCGATCATATTGCGCATAGGGCGCCTGCAACACCACGCCGACCCGCAACTCATCCTGCTGCGCCAGCCAGTGCTGTTGTTTCGGAGTCAGTTGGGCAACGTGCTCCGGGGGCATGGCCGCCGCCCAACCCATCAAGGGAAACCACAAACAGCCGATAACCCACAGGCAGCGTAAACGCATCATTGAACTCTCACACACTGACAAATACTGACCAACCCATTAGGCTGCCGGAACAACTTCTGGCCTGGAATATCCGATGCCCCCTGTCTACCGCCTGGCACTGCCAGCATTGTGCCTGTCGCTGATCCTGCCATGCGCTTTTTCCGTCGAGGCGGCCGACCCGGCGCCTGCAGCAGCAGAAAAAACCGCCGAAGAAAAACCACTCGAACGTCAGCCGTTGCCTGAGCGTAGTCAGGAAGAAGCGACTGCACTTGAGCGAAAAATCCCGGCTCAGGAACAGCAACAACTGCAAGCGGGCACCGACACGTTTCTGGCCTTGTGGAAACCGGCCAATACCGCCGAACCCAAAGGCGCGGTGATTATCATCCCCGGCGCCGGCGAAACCGTTGACTGGCCGCAAGCGGTCGGTCCTTTGCGGCGCAAACTGCCGGACGCCGAGTGGAGCAGCCTGAGTATCACCTTGCCGGACCTGCAAAGCGATGCCATTGCGCCACGTATCGTAGAAGCAGCGCCAGCTCCCAAGGCCCCCGAAACCGGCAGCAAAGACTCGACCACTGCGGCCCCCATCGAACAGGTAGCCGGAGGCGAGGCCGATGTGGCCGACAAAGTCATCGCTGAAACCACTGAGGAGCAGTCCAAGGCCGATGCCGAGCGCATCTTCGCCCGGATCGACGCCGCACTCGCCTTCGCCGAACAGCAAAGCGCCCGCAGTATCGTGGTGTTGGGGCATGGTTCCGGCGCCTATTGGGCCACGCGTTACCTGAGCGAGAAGCAGCCGTCGCAAGTCGAAAAGCTGGTGATGGTCGCCGCCCGGACACCGGTGGCAGCGAAGCCCGGGCTGGCGGAGCTGACCCCGACCCTGAAACTGCCGACCGCGGATATTTACTACAAGGACAAAGCGCCAGATCGCAACGCAGCACTGGAACGCCTGCAGGCCAGCAAGCGCTTGAAGTCATCGGCATTCAGCCAGGTCGCGCTCAAGGCGTTGCCCGATACCAGGGCCGAACAGGAGCAACTGTTCCGGCGGGTGCGGGGCTGGTTGAATCCGCAGCCTGCGACAGACTGAAAGACTGTGTCGCCTTCATCGCGAGCAAGCTCGCTCCCACAGGATTAACGTCGAACACAATTTTTGTTATCGACACAAAACCTGTGGGAGCGAGCTTGCTCGCGATAGGGCCATCACAGACGACACAAGTCTTTCCTGTTAGCGAAAATCCCGCCGCTCCCGAATCAGCGTATAGGCGTTATGCAGTTCACGCGTTCGCTCGGTAGCCTCACGTACCTGCAACGCCGTCGCGCCACTGCCGGCAATCTTGTCCGGATGATGGCGACTGAGC
Organism: Pseudomonas sp. P5_B3; assembly: GCF_056400405.1. Lineage (NCBI taxonomy): Bacteria > Pseudomonadati > Pseudomonadota > Gammaproteobacteria > Pseudomonadales > Pseudomonadaceae > Pseudomonas > Pseudomonas sp. P5_B3. The sequence goes on from NZ_JBFULI010000010.1 coordinate 30,817, forward strand.
AGACGCCGATAGGCACGCTTGATCTGCGCCGGTTCAGTGGTGGCCGACACCCCCAAAAGCCTCAAGGCGTCCTGATAACTTGGCGCGCTGTTGGCCAATGGCCGCTTCTGCGGCTCATAGTCGTGGGCCAGCGCCTGCACCTGGTGTGGCGTGCAGCCCAGCCACTGACCCCATTGGCCGATCAACTCACGCTCGCTGCTGCCGGCACGACCATCGGCCCAGACCATTCGCCAGCAGGCGCGCAACACGCCCTCCGCCGCATGGGGCTGGGCACTCAGGCGACGCAGATAACCGCGTAGCCGGTCGCGGCCCGATTTGCCGCGATTGAACGCGGCAATCGCACGACGCTGGGCCGGCTCGGACATATCCAGCGCACGCATTTCCGCTCGGGCCTGATCGATGTGCCCGGCCATCACCTGGCCGTCGCACTTGGCCAGGCGCCCCAACAGGACAAACAGCAATTCATCGTTACGCAACACCGGGCGACCGCCCAGCTTTTCCCGCAAATGCCCCCAGCTCTGCAGGTGCAAGCGCCGGTCCAGCGCCTGCCCCAACAACGCGCCGAGCAAGGCCCCCGGAATACTGGCTATGGCAAAGCCTGCTCCGGCTCCAATCAGAGTCCCTGGCCACAACATGTCAGCGGCTCGCTTCGATTAATGTTTCAACTTCGACCAGACGCTCATGAGTGCCGACATCGACCCAGCGCCCTTTCAACTGTTCGCCAGTCACTTGACCATCAGCCATGGCCTTGCGCAACAGCGGCGCGAGCTTGAAGGCTCCTGCGGTGCAACCGTCGAACAACTGCGGATGCAACACGGCGATGCCGCTGTAGGTCAGGGTAGGGGCCTGCGACTGACCGTCGCGCACCTGGGTTCCGACCAGGCTGAAGTCCCCGGCCGGATGATGTGGCGGGTTGCTGACCAGCACCAGATGCGCCAGGCCGTTGATGGGTTGATGCAGCACGCTGAAGTCGTAATCGGTCCAGATGTCGCCGTTGACCACGACAAACGCTTCATCCCCCAGCAACGGCAACGCGCGGAAAATCCCGCCGCCGGTTTCCAGGGGTTCACCTTCCGCCGAGTACTGAATGCTTACGCCATAGCGCGATCCATCGCCCAGGTAGTCTTCGATCTGCCGACCAAGCCAGGCGTGATTGATCACGATGTCGGTGAACCCGGCCACGGCCAGTGCTCGCAGGTGATATTCGATCAGCGGCACGCCGCCTGCACGAACCAGCGGTTTTGGCGTGGTCAGGGTCAGCGGGCGCATGCGCTCGCCTTTGCCCGCAGCCAGAATCATTGCCTTCATGCTTCCACTCCGGCGCGCAGACTGGCCAGCAACACATCCAGCTCGGCCAGTTCAGGGCGGCGAGCGATCACCGCTTCTATGTACGCAAAGAAACGTGGCACATCGCCCAGATAACGCGGTTTGCCGTCGCGATGGCAGATGCGCGCAAAAATGCCGATGACTTTCAGGTGACGTTGCACACCCATCAAATCGCTGGCCCGCAGGAAGTCCTCAAACTCGGGTTGAACTGGAATGCCGAGGGCGCCTGCTTGCTGCCAGTAGTTTTCGAGCCAGCCGTGCACGCGTGCCTCGGGCCAACTGAGGAAGGCGTCCTTGAACAGGCAGGTTACGTCATAGGTCACCGGGCCATACACCGCATCCTGGAAGTCAAGCACACCGGGATTGGGCTCGCTGAGCATCAGGTTGCGCGGCATGTAGTCACGATGCACCAGGACTTTTGGCTGTGCCAGGGCACTGTCGATCAACAGTTCGCTGACCTGCTGCCAGAGTACTTGCTGCGCCGCGTCGAACTCGATGCCCAATTCGCGCTTCACATACCACTCGGGGAACAGTTCCAGCTCACGACGCAGCAAGGCCACGTCATAGCTCGGCAAAGGCGCAACCATCGGCAACTGCTGGAAAGCCAGCAACGCTTGCAGGGCATCCTTGAACAAATCGTCGGCGTTTTCGTTGTCGATGACGTCCAGATAGGTCTTGTTGCCCAGGTCATTGAGCAAAAGAAAACCACGCTCGAGGTCTTCGGCATAAATTTTCGGCACATTTATTCCGGATTTCGCCAGCAAAAAGGCGATATCCACGAAGGGTTTACAGTTTTCCTGGGGCGGCGGCGCGTCCATCACAATGAAACTTTTGCCACCGCCTTCCCAGCGGAAATACCGCCGGAAACTCGCGTCGCTGCTGGCCGCAGTCAACGTGGCCGGGGGGACGGCGCCCCAACTTTGCTCGGCAAAAAAGGTCGTCAATTGTTCATCGAGCCAAACTTTCAGGTGTTGCAAGCGTACATCTTGATCAGGCATTGCAAGGGTCTCCGACGGCGCTAGCCGTCAAGCGGGTCATGCTTTATTATCCAGCATCTTTTTCAGACCATCGAGAGGCGTGCGGCCCACACCGCGGGCAGATGGCACGCAGGAAGCCCGGACTAATAAGATGGCATTGAAATCCCCCGCGTTTCGTAAAAAATTTCCGTTGTTGGTTACCGGCAGTTTGCTGGCGCTGCAACCCCTTGCCACTTCCTACGTGGTCGCCGCGGAACAGTTTGACTGCTCAGTCTCTGCTTCGGGTTCCTGGGACTGTGCGCCAAAGGCGCCGGCGGCTGCTTTGCCACCGCGTCCCGTTCATGACGGTAGCGCAGTTTCCGCCACCGGCGAAGCCCCGGCCGAGAGCGGTTCCAGCGAAGACACTGGCGCCAGGCCGGTGCTGGTCACCGAATCCAAAGGCCTTGGCCTGAAGTCGCGTAGCGCAGACTACAGTCACCTCGACTGGGTTCCCCGCGAGCAACTCACCGCCGCACAATTGGCCGAAACCGGTCCTTATTGCTCTGGTTCCTATGTCGAACCGATTCGTCCTGGCATGAATGACAAGACGAATAAAAGTGACGCACCAACCTTTATCGGCGCAAAAGCCTCCCGCTATAAGCAGGATGAGCAGGTCGCGACACTGGCCGGCGACGTTGTCATGCGTCAGGGCAGCATGCAGGTCGAAGCCGACGAAGCCAACCTGTACCAAGCCGAGAGCCGGGGCGACCTGAACGGCAACGTGCGCATTCGCGACAACGGCGCATTGATCGTCGGCGACCACGCCGACGTGCAGCTCGACACCGGTGAAGCCAAGGTCGACAACGCCGAATACGTGATGCACAAATCCCGCGTCCGCGGTAATGCGCTGTACGCCAAACGTGCCGAGAACGCGATCATCCGCCTCAAGGATGGTACGTACACCACGTGCGAACCGAACAACAACGCCTGGCAGCTCAAGGGCAACAACATCACCCTGAACCCGGCCACCGGTTTCGGTACGGCGACCAACGTGACGCTGCGGGTCAAGGACATTCCAGTCCTGTACACGCCGTACATCTATTTCCCGATCGACGATCGTCGCCAGTCCGGCTTCCTGCCGCCGAGCATCGGCACCGGCAGCGATACCGGCTTCATGCTGGTCACCCCGTACTACTTCAACCTGGCGCCGAACTACGATGCCACGTTGTACCCGCGCTACATGGAAAAGCACGGCTTGTTGATGGAAGGCGAATTCCGCTACCTGACCAAGGCCAGCGAAGGCCAGTTCGGTGCGGCTTACCTCAACGACGAAAGCGACGAGCGCGACAAGCAGACCGACGCTGAAAAAACCCGCTACATGTACAACTGGCAGCACAAGGGTGGTCTGGACTCGCGAGTGCTCACGCAAGTCGACTACACCAAGATCAGCGATCCGTATTACTTCCAGGATCTGCAGACCGACCAGATTGGCGTGAAAACCAACGACTACGTGAACCAGCAGGGTTCCGTGACCTATCGTGGCGACAGCTATACCGCCCGCGCGAACGCTCAGGCATACCAACTGGCGACCGTATCGAACATTACACCGTACGACCGCCTGCCGCAGCTCACCCTCGACGGTATGCTGCCTTATCATCCGGAAGGTCTGGACTTCACGTACAGCACCGAACTCGTGCGGTTTGACCGGGATCTGCAGAACGGTACCTACACCGACGAAGACGGTAATGTGTCGCCACGGCTTGATACCAACGTTGTCGGTCTGGCACGCGCCAATGGCGACCGCCTCAACCTGGCACCGGCTGTCAGCCTGCCACTGAACTGGACCTACGGATTCCTGAAGCCAACACTCAAGTACCAGTACACCCAGTACCAACTGGACCTGGACGGTCTCGGCAAAACTCAAAGCGCGCAGCAAGAACAAGCCGCAGCTGCCACCGGGACTAAAAATTTCAATGGTAATTTTGACAGCAACCAGAACCGCGGCGTGCCGATCGCCAGCATCGACAGCGGCCTGTACTTCGATCGTAATACCCAGTATTTCGGCAAGAACTACCGCCAGACCCTCGAGCCGCGCCTGTTCTACCTGTACGTGCCTGAAGTCGACCAGGAAGACATCCCGGTATTCGATACCAGCGAATACACCTTCAACTATGCGTCGCTGTTCCGTGACAACCGCTTCTCAGGCTCCGACCGTGTCGGCGACGAGAACAAGCTGTCCCTGGGCGTGACCAGCCGCTGGATCGAAGACAACGGTTTTGAGCGTCAACGCATCAGTGTCGGCCAGGCCTTGTACTTCAAGGACCGCGAAGTTCAATTGCCGGGCATCAATCCAAAAACCCGCGCCGATGCCCAAGCCAGCGTTTCCCCATATGCGCTGGAATACGAATATCGCTGGAACCGCGACTGGCGTACCACCGCCGACTACAACTGGGACCCGGACAGCCGCAGCCCTCGCTCGGGCAGCGCGATGTTCCACTACCAGCCTGAAGACAATCCGAACAAGGTCGTCAACGTTGGCTATCGCTATCGTAACGACCAGGTGATCTACAACCAGACCACCGGTCAATGGCAGTTCGGCGGTGACTACGGCACCCCTGGCCAGCCTAACTTCGTGAAGGATTACTACAAGATCCAACAGCACGACTTCTCGGTGATCTGGCCGATCGTGCCGCAATGGAGCGCCATCAGCCGCTGGCAGTATGACTACAACCGCAACCGTACCCTGGAAGCCTTCGGTGGTTTCGAGTACGACAGCTGCTGCTGGAAACTGCGCCTGATCAACCGTTACTTCGTTGATTATGACGAGTTCAGCCAGCAAGCACCGCAAAACGAAAAAGGCGACCATGGCGTCTTCCTCCAAATTGTTCTGAAGGGACTCGGCGGCCTCACCGGCGCCAAGGCCGAGAGCTTCCTCGACAAAGGCATTCAAGGTTATCGTGAACGTGAAGACCAAGCTTTCTGATTGTCTGCGCCCGCTGATGCTGGGCGCGCTGTTCCTGAGTACGGCGGCCAGTGCCGCCGTACAGTCCATCGATAAAGTGGTGGCCATCGTCGACAACGACGTGGTCATGCAGAGCCAACTGGACCAGCGCGTTCATGACGTTCAGCAAACCATTGCCAAGCGCGGTTCTGCCGTGCCGCCGGCCAGCGTGCTGGAGCAGCAGGTACTTGAGCGCCTGATCGTCGAAAACCTGCAATTGCAGATCGGCGATCGCTCCGGCATCCGCATTACCGATGAGGAGTTGAACCAGGCAGTCGGCACCATTGCCCAGCGCAACAACATGTCGGTCGAGCAGTTCCGCGCCGCCCTTACTCGCGATGGCCTGTCTTACGACGACGCGCGTGAGCAGATTCGTCGCGAAATGGTCATCAGCCGCGTGCGCCAGCGCCGGGTTGCCGAACGCATTCAGGTTTCCGAGCAGGAAGTGAAGAACTTCCTGGCTTCCGACCTGGGCAAAATGCAGCTGTCCGAAGAGTTCCACTTGGCCAACATCCTGATTCCTACGCCGGAAAGCGCCAACTCCGACGCGATTCAGAATGCAGCCAAACAGGCCGACACAATTTACCAGCAGCTCAAGCAAGGCGCTGACTTCGGTCAGTTGGCAATCGCCAAGTCAGCCAGCGAAACCGCACTGGAAGGTGGCGACATGGGCTGGCGCAAAGCCGCTCAATTGCCTCCGCCGTTCGATCGCCTGCTGAGCACCATGCCGGTAGGTGATGTCACCCAGCCAATGCGCACCCCGGGCGGTTTCATCATCCTGAAAATTCTCGACAAACGTGGCGGCGAGACCCAGATGCGCGATGAAGTGCATGTGCGCCACATCCTGGTCAAACCGAGCCCGATCCGCGACGAAGCGAAAACCAAGGCCCTGGCCGAGTCGCTCTACAGCCGTATCCAGGCTGGCGAAGACTTCGCCGAGTTGGCGAAAAGTTACTCGGAAGACCCGGGTTCCGCCCTCAACGGCGGCGACCTGAACTGGATCGACCCGAACGCGCTGGTGCCCGAGTTCCGCGCAGTGATGGCCAAGACCCCGCAAGGTCAACTGTCCAGGCCGTTCCAGACTCAATACGGCTGGCACGTCCTGGAAGTCCTTGGCCGTCGCGCCACCGACAGCACCACGCAGGCTCGCGAGCAGCAAGCAATGACCGTTTTGCGTAACCGCAAATACGACGAAGAGCTGCAAACCTGGCTGCGTCAGATCCGTGACGAAGCGTACGTGGAAATCAAACTCCCTGGCGCCGACCAGGCAGCGCAGTGAAACTCCAACGTTTCGCGCTGACACCCGGCGAACCAGCCGGCATAGGTCCCGACCTGTGCCTGCTGCTCGCCTCGCAAGCCCAGCCCCACCCCCTGATTGCCATTACCAGCCGCGACCTGCTCATTGAGCGGGCCGCGCAACTGGGCGTGGCTGTCGACTTGCTGCCGGTCACACCGGACAACTGGCCGGATGCACCCGCTCCCGCCAACAGCCTGTATGTCTGGGATACACCGCTCAATGCCAAGGTCGTTGCCGGGCAACTGGACAAGGCCAACGCTGCCTTCGTTCTGGAAACCCTGACCCGGGCCGGCCAAGGCTGCCTGAGCGGGGATTTTGCCGGCATGATCACCGCGCCTGTGCACAAAGGCGTGATCAACGAATCCGGCATCGCCTTTTCCGGGCACACGGAATTCCTCGCCGACCTGACCCACACCGCGCAAGTGGTGATGATGCTGGCCACACGTGGCTTGCGCGTGGCCCTGGTGACCACTCACCTGCCCCTTCGCGAGATTGCCGATGCGATCACGCCTGAGCGCCTGGAACGCGTCACGCGAATCCTGCACGCCGACCTGCAAAACAAGTTCGGCATCGCCCGGCCACGCATCCTGGTCTGTGGGCTCAACCCGCATGCCGGCGAAGGCGGACACCTGGGCCATGAAGAAATCGATATCATCGAACCCACATTAGAGCGCTTGCGCGGCGAGGGCATGGACCTTCGAGGCCCCCTGCCCGCCGACACTCTGTTTACCCCAAAATATCTGGAGCACTGCGATGCGGTGCTGGCGATGTACCACGACCAGGGCCTGCCGGTGCTGAAGTACAAAGGCTTCGGCGCCGCAGTCAACGTGACCCTCGGCTTGCCGATCATCCGCACCTCGGTCGACCACGGCACTGCCCTGGACCTGGCCGGCAGCGGCAAGATCGACACCGGCAGCCTGCAAGTCGCCCTGGAAACCGCCTACCAGATGGCCGAGACCCGTTTATGACCGAGCAATACCAACACAAGGCGCGCAAACGCTTTGGCCAGAACTTCCTGCACGATGCTGGCGTTATCGACCGCATCCTGCGTTCCATCCATGCCAAGAGCGACGACCGCCTGCTGGAAATCGGCCCGGGCCAGGGCGCACTGACCCAAGGCCTGCTCAGCAGCGGCGCGCAACTCGACGTGGTGGAGCTGGACAAGGACCTGATCCCGATCCTCAACCAGCAGTTTGCCGGCAAGAGCAACTTCAATCTGCATCAGGGCGATGCACTGAAGTTCGACTTCAATAGCCTGAATGCCGCGCCAGGTAGCCTGCGGGTGGTCGGCAACCTGCCGTACAACATCTCCACGCCGCTGATTTTTCACCTGTTGCACAACTCGCATCTGATTCGCGACATGCACTTCATGCTGCAAAAGGAAGTGGTCGAGCGCCTGGCGGCCGGCCCTGGTGGTGGTGACTGGGGCCGCTTGTCGATCATGGTCCAGTACCACTGCCGGGTCGAGCACCTGTTCAACGTTGGCCCGGGGGCATTCAACCCGCCGCCGAAAGTCGACTCGGCCATCGTGCGCCTGGTGCCCCACGCGGTACTGCCGCACCCGGCCAAGGACCACCGCTTGCTGGAGCGCGTCGTGCGCGAGGCCTTCAACCAGCGCCGCAAAACCCTGCGCAATACCCTCAAGCTGCTGCTGAGCAATGACGAAATCGAAGCCGCCGGTGTCGATGGCAGCCTGCGTCCCGAGCAACTCGACCTGGCCGCCTTCGTGCGCCTGGCCGACAAGCTCAGCGAGCAAGCGTCACAAAAGCCTATCGCTGACTGACAGGCGATGAGCGCTATCGGGTAGGACGCCACTCTGGTCTACTACCCGATACTTGGCCTAGACTGAACTCCATCAGCTACGCCCCGCGTCCCGCTTCGTTTTTAAGGCCCCTTGCATGTCCGATCCTCGTTATCAGGTCGACGTCAGCGTCGTCACCCGCTATCTGGCAGAACAATCGCAACCCGAGCACGACCGCTTTGCCTTCGCCTACACCATCACCGTGCAAAACAATGGCCAGTTGCCCGCCAAACTGCTTTCACGGCACTGGGTCATCACCGATGGTAACGGGCATGTCGAAGAAGTGCGCGGCGCAGGCGTGGTAGGTCAGCAGCCGTTGATCGACCCCGGCAAGAGCCACACCTACAGCAGCGGCACGGTCATGACCACCAAGGTCGGCACCATGCAAGGCACCTATCAGATGCTTTCCGACGACGGCAAACATTTCGATGCCATCATCGCGCCCTTCCGCCTGGCGGTGCCCGGAGCCCTGCACTGATGGCAACGTACGCTGTTGGCGACCTGCAAGGCTGCCTTCAAGCCCTGCAATGCCTGCTCAAACAAGTGGCGTTCGACCCACAACGGGATCGTCTGTGGCTGGTAGGCGACCTGGTCAACCGCGGCCCGCAGTCTCTGGAAACCTTGCGCTTCCTCTACAGCATTCGCGAATCGCTGGTGTGCGTGCTCGGCAACCACGACCTGCACCTGCTGGCGGCCGGACGCAACATCGAACGCCTGAAGAAGGCCGATACCTTGCGCGAGATCGTTGAAGCGCCGGATTGCGCCGAACTGCTCGAATGGCTGCGCCAGCAAAAGCTCATGCACTACGACGAACAGCGCAACATTGCACTGGTCCATGCCGGCATTCCACCCCAGTGGTCGCTGCGCAAAGCCTTGAAGTGCGCTGCCGAAGTCGAGACTGCCTTGCGTGACGACAACCTGTTGCCGTCTTACCTCGATGGCATGTACGGCAACGATCCGGCGAAATGGGACAATGACCTCAAAGGCGTGACGCGCCTGCGGGTGATCACCAACTATTTCACGCGCATGCGTTTTTGCACCGCCGAAGGCAAACTCGACCTCAAGAGCAAAGAAGGCCTCGATACCGCGCCCGCTGGCTACAAGCCCTGGTTCCAGCACAAGGAGCGCAAGACCAGGGATGTGAAAATCATCTTCGGTCACTGGGCAGCACTGGAGGGCAAGTGCGACGAGCCAGGCATCTCGGCCCTCGACACCGGTTGCGTCTGGGGCGGCGCCCTGACCCTGATGAACGTCGACAGCGGTGAGCGCCTTTCCTGCAAATGCGACGAACACGGTCATGCCGTGCCGCCAGTCGCCTTATCCATTCCCCAAATATCGTCAGCCGGCGCCCCGCGCTAGACTGCCCATTCAGCCGAGCCACAGGAGCCCGCCATGAGCGAATTCAAACGTATCCCCCCGGAACAGGCCCAAGCCCTGCGCGAACAAGGCGCGGTGGTGGTCGACGTCCGCGACCCGGCCACTTTTGCCGCCCTGCACATCGCAGGCTCCAGGCATCTGGACAATCATTCCCTGCACGCTTTCATCCAGGGTGCCAACCTCGACGCACCGACCGTGGTGGTCTGCTATCACGGCAATTCCAGCCAGGGCGCCGCCGCCTACCTGATCAGCCAGGGCTTCTCCGACGTCTACAGCATGGATGGCGGATTCGAGTTGTGGCGTACGACGTATCCTGCGGAAACCGCGCAAGGCACCCCCGAATAATTTTTTTGTAACGTTGCAGGCCCCGGCTCACGCGGGCTGGCGCGGTGGCAGACGAACGGTCTGCCACAAACAATTACGCATCTAGCCTTTACCTGCCGAATTCCCAACTATCCTTAAGCGCAGGCCATCCAAAACAGGGGAGAGCCGGTACACCGGCGCACGGGTCATCGGGAGTAGCTTTCGGGGCGGTAAGCCTTGAGGGAGTTCTGGGGGGTAAACAGCAACCGCCTGTTCGGTTGCTGCCAGCATCGACTGAGTGATCCGGCGTCGGCTCCACGTATCGAGCGAGGTGACGTCATGAGTATCTTTAGCCACTTCCAACAACGCTTCGAGTCCACACGCCAGGAAGAACTCTCTCTGCAAGAGTACCTGGAGCTGTGCAAAAAGGACCGCAGCGCCTATGTTTCCGCCGCCGAGCGTCTGCTGCTGGCTATCGGAGAACCGGAGCTGCTCGACACCTCGACCAACTCGAGACTGTCGCGAATCTTTTCCAACAAGGTGATCCGCCGCTATCCGGCCTTTGAAGACTTCCACGGGATGGAAGAATGCATCGACCAGATCGTGTCGTATTTCCGCCACGCCGCTCAGGGCCTGGAAGAGAAGAAACAGATCCTCTACCTGCTTGGCCCCGTCGGTGGCGGTAAATCGTCCCTGGCCGAGAAGCTCAAGCAACTGATGGAAAAAATACCCTTCTATGCGATCAAGGGCTCGCCGGTTTTCGAGTCACCCCTGGGTCTGTTCAACGCCACCGAAGATGGCGCGATCCTCGAGGAAGACTTCGGCATTCCACGGCGCTATCTCAATACCATCATGTCGCCATGGGCCACCAAGCGCCTGGCCGAATTCGGTGGCGACATCAGCCAGTTCCGCGTGGTCAAACTCTATCCGTCGATCCTCAACCAGATCGCCGTGGCCAAGACCGAACCGGGCGATGAAAACAACCAGGACATCTCGGCACTGGTGGGTAAGGTCGATATCCGCAAACTGGAGGAATTCCCCCAGAACGACGCCGATGCCTACAGCTACTCGGGCGCCCTGTGCCGGTCCAACCAGGGCCTGATGGAATTCGTCGAAATGTTCAAGGCACCGATCAAGGTGCTGCACCCATTGCTGACGGCGACCCAGGAAGGCAACTACAACAGCACCGAAGGTCTTGGTGCGATTCCGTTCACCGGGATCCTGCTGGCCCACTCCAACGAATCGGAATGGCATACCTTCCGCAACAACAAGAACAACGAAGCCTTCATCGACCGGATCTACATCGTCAAAGTGCCGTACTGCCTGCGGGTCAGTGACGAAGTGAAGATCTACGACAAGCTGCTGTTCAACAGCTCGCTGGCCAAGGCTCATTGCGCGCCGGATACCCTGAAGATGCTGGCCCAGTTCACCGTGCTCTCGCGCCTCAAGGAGCCGGAAAACTCCAACATCTACTCGAAGATGCGCGTGTACGACGGCGAGAACCTCAAGGACACCGATCCGAAAGCCAAGTCGATCCAGGAATACCGCGACAACGCCGGTGTCGACGAAGGCATGAACGGTCTTTCCACCCGTTTCGCGTTCAAGATCCTGTCGAAGGTGTTCAACTTCGATCCGCACGAAATTGCCGCCAACCCGGTGCATTTGCTCTACGTGCTGGAACAACAGATCGAGCAGGAACAGTTCCAGGCGGAGACCCGCGAACGCTATCTGCGCTTCCTCAAGGAGTACCTGGCACCGCGCTATATCGAATTCATCGGCAAGGAGATCCAGACCGCCTACCTCGAGTCCTACAGCGAGTACGGCCAGAACATCTTCGATCGCTATGTGCTGTACGCCGACTTCTGGATCCAGGACCAGGAATACCGCGACCCGGAAACCGGCGAGATCCTCAACCGCGTAGCGTTGAACGAAGAACTGGAGAAAATCGAGAAACCGGCCGGCATCAGCAATCCGAAGGATTTCCGCAACGAAATCGTCAACTTCGTCCTGCGTGCCCGGGCCAACAACAACGGCAAGAACCCGACCTGGCTCAGCTACGAAAAACTGCGGGTGGTCATCGAGAAGAAAATGTTCTCCAACACCGAGGACCTGCTGCCAGTCATCAGCTTCAATGCCAAGGCCAGCAAAGAGGACCAGCAAAAACACAACGACTTCGTCACACGGATGGTCGAGCGCGGTTACACCGACAAACAGGTACGACTGCTGTCCGAGTGGTACCTGCGAGTCAGAAAATCACAATAACCCGCTGCCGGTCAGACCGGTTGTCGTCAGCCAGAGACCTGTGTGGGCTTTTCTGTTACACAGGCCTCTGGGAGGTGTTCGAAAGTCGGTAGCGAGTTCAGGCAGCATCCAAAGCGCTTGGGGGAGCGTTCAATATCCCTCGGCTCTCGGTTCGATGCTGTATCACCGCTCGCCCCTTTCAGGACAGCTTCTAAGGAGCAGTCATGAGCTATGTGATCGACCGACGTCTCAATGGCAAGAACAAGAGCACGGTGAACCGTCAGCGGTTTCTGCGGCGTTACCGTGACCACATCAAAAAGGCTGTCGAAGAGGCGGTCAGCCGGCGCTCCATTACCGATATGGAACACGGCGAACAAATCAGCATTCCCGGCCGCGACATCGACGAGCCGGTGCTTCACCACGGTCGCGGCGGCAAGCAGACGGTCGTGCACCCGGGCAACAAGGAATTCACCAGTGGCGAACATATCGCCCGGCCACCGGGAGGCGGTGGCGGTCGAGGCCCCGGCAAGGCCGGCAATTCCGGTGAAGGGATGGACGAATTCGTCTTTCAGATCACCCAGGAAGAGTTCCTCGAATTCATGTTCGAGGATCTCGAACTGCCCAACCTGGTCAAGCGCAACCTGACCGGCACCGATACCTTCAAGACCGTGCGGGCCGGGATCAGTAACGAGGGCAACCCGTCGCGGATCAACATCATCCGTACCCTGCGTTCAGCCCACGCCCGGCGAATCGCCCTGTCCGGCAGCAGCCGGGCGAAACTGCGCGAAGCCAAGGAAGAACTTCTGCGAATCAAGCTGGAAGAACCAGATAATTTCGGCGATATTCAGGAAATAGAAGCTGAAATCGAAAAACTCAGCGCGCGCATTCACCGCATACCGTTTCTCGACACATTCGACCTCAAGTACAACCTGCTCATCAAGCAACCCAACCCCAGCTCCAAGGCCGTGATGTTCTGCCTGATGGACGTGTCCGGCTCGATGACCCAGGCGACCAAGGACATCGCCAAGCGCTTCTTTATCCTGCTGTACCTGTTTCTCAAGCGTAACTACGAAAAGATCGACGTCGTGTTCATCCGCCATCACACCAGCGCCCGCGAAGTGGATGAGGAGGAATTTTTCTACTCCCGGGAAACCGGCGGCACCATCGTCTCCAGCGCCCTGAAACTGATGCAGGAGATCATGGCCGAGCGTTATCCGAGCAACGAGTGGAACATCTACGCCGCCCAGGCCTCCGACGGTGACAACTGGAACGATGACTCTCCGATCTGCCGTGACATCCTGATCAACCAGATCATGCCATTCGTGCAGTACTACACTTACGTTGAGATCACCCCGCGCGAACACCAGGCCCTGTGGTTCGAATACGAGCGCATTGCCGAAGCCTTTTCCGACACATTTGCCCAGCAACAACTGGTCTCGGCCGGGGATATCTATCCGGTCTTCCGTGAACTCTTCCAGCGCAGGTTAGTGACATGACCGCCAAAGAGCAGAAGCGCCAACCCATTTCCACCGGCTCCGAATGGACGTTCGAGCTGATCCAGGCCTACGACCGCGAAATCAGTCGTATTGCGGCGGGTTACGCCCTCGATACGTACCCGAACCAGATCGAAGTTATCACCGCCGAGCAGATGATGGACGCCTACGCTTCCGTCGGTATGCCGCTGGGTTATCACCACTGGTCGTACGGCAAACATTTCCTCAGCACTGAAAAATCCTACACCCGCGGCCAGATGGGGCTGGCGTACGAGATCGTGATCAACTCCGACCCATGCATCGCCTACTTGATGGAAGAAAACACCATCTGCATGCAGGCGCTGGTGGTGGCCCATGCCTGCTACGGGCACAACAGCTTTTTCAAAGGCAACTACCTGTTCCGCACCTGGACCGACGCCAGTTCGATCATCGATTACCTGGTGTTTGCCAAGCAGTACATCATGCAATGCGAAGAACGCCACGGCATCGACGCGGTCGAGGACCTGCTCGACTCCTGCCATGCGCTGATGAACTACGGGGTCGACCGCTACAAACGCCCTTATCCGATTTCCGCAGAGGAAGAACGCCGCCGGCAAAAGGATCGGGAAGAGCATTTGCAGAAGCAGATCAACGATTTGTGGCGCACCATTCCAAAAGGCGCTGACAAGTACAGTGACAAGGACAATGCACGCTTCCCCGCCGAGCCGCAGGAAAACATCCTGTACTTCATCGAAAAACACGCTCCGCTACTGGAGCCGTGGCAACGGGAAATCGTGCGGATCGTGCGCAAGATCGCTCAATATTTTTACCCTCAACGCCAGACCCAAGTGATGAACGAAGGCTGGGCCACGTTCTGGCATTACACGCTGATGAATGACCTGTACAACGAAGGTCTGGTCACCGACGGCTTCATGATGGAATTCCTGACATCCCACACCAGCGTGGTCTTTCAGCCGGGCTTCGACAGCCCTTACTACAGCGGAATCAACCCTTACACTCTCGGGTTTGCCATGTACCGGGACATCCGACGCATGTGCGAAGAACCCACCGAGGAAGATCGCCGCTGGTTCCCGGAAATTGCCGGCACCGACTGGCTGTCCACCATCAAGTTCGCCATGAGCAGCTTCAAGGATGAGAGCTTCATCCTGCAGTACCTGTCGCCGAAGGTGATCCGAGACCTGAAGTTGTTCAGCATTCTCGATGACGACCAAAAGGACGATCTGCTGGTGCCAGCGATCCACGATGAAGACGGCTACCGCATCATCCGTGAAACCCTGGCGGCGCAATACAACCTGGGCAATCGCGAGCCCAACGTGCAGATTTACAGCATCGACCGTCGTGGCGACCGCTCCCTGACCCTGCGCCATCAGCAACACGACCGCAAACCGCTGGGTGATTCCACCGAAGAAGTACTCAAACACCTGCACCGCCTCTGGGGCTTCGATATTCACCTGGAAACCCTGCAAGGCGATCAGGTGATGAAAACCCACCATGTACCACCCAGAAGTGATCACAGCGAAGGTGATTACGGCCGCCTGGACCTGGCCGTCATCCATCTTTGATYCGGTTTGTGCCTCCGAAAGCTCGATGCAACGGTTATCCTGTCGAGCTAACGGAGGTTTTTTATGCGTATTTATAAGGTCGGCGGTGCAGTACGTGATCGCCTGCTGGGCAAACCGGTTACCGATATCGACTGGGTCGTGGTCGGCGCCACCACCGAAGAAATGCTCGCCAAGGGCTTTCGCCCGGTGGGTGTGGACTTCCCGGTGTTCCTTCATCCAAAAAGCGGCGAGGAATATGCCCTCGCCCGCACCGAGCGCAAAAGCGGGCGCGGTTACGGCGGGTTCACTTTTCACGCCAGCCCTGAAGTCACCCTCGAAGAAGACTTGATCCGTCGCGACCTGACCATCAATGCCATGGCCGAAGACGATCAGCAAAACCTGACTGACCCGTACCACGGCCAGCGCGATCTCGAAGCACGCCTGCTTCGCCATGTTTCCCCAGCATTTGCCGAAGATCCGCTCCGGGTACTGCGTGTTGCCCGATTCGCGGCGCGCTACGCGACGCTGGGTTTTACCGTTGCCCCGGAAACCCTGGAGTTGATGCGCCAACTCAGCGAGTCAGGCGAACTTGAGGCGCTGACCCCGGAGCGCAGCTGGAAGGAAATTTCCCGCGCACTGATGGAAGATCAGCCACAGGTGTTTGTTGAGGTTTTGCGCGCATGCGGCGCACTCAAGGTACTTATGCCCGAGGTCGACGCGCTGTTCGGGGTACCACAACCCCCGGCCCATCACCCGGAAATCGATACCGGCGCGCACACCCTGAGCGTTTTGCAGCAAGCCGCCATACACAAACAGCCACTGACCGTACGCTGGGCCTGCCTGCTGCACGATTTGGGCAAAGGCCTGACGCCAGAGCAAGAATGGCCGAGACACATAGCCCACGAGCTCAAGGGGTTGAAGCTGATCAAAGCGGTCAATGAACGCTTCAAGGTGCCGAGAGACTGCCAGGAACTGGCTCTGCTGGTGGGCGAGTATCACACCCACGGGCATCGCGCCCATGAGCTGAAGCCATCGACATTGCTGGAACTGCTGCAAAGCTTCGACGTTTTCCGTCGGCCACAGCGGTTCGAGGAGTTCATCGCTGCATGCGAGATGGATGCGCGCGGGCGCAAAGGACTGGAAGAAAGAAGTTATCCACAGGCGGATTATTTGCGCGGCGCAGCAACCGCTGCTCGCAGCGTGGCGGCTCAGCCATTGCTGGAAAAGGGATTCAAGGGACCGGAACTCGGTGAGGCGATCAAGCGCGAGCGCCTGAAGGCGCTGAAAGCTTACAAGGAAAGTGCATCGACCTGAAAAGCTTCGCGGGCAAGCCCGCTCCCACAAGGACTGCATCCTACCTGTGGGAGCGAGCTTGCTCGCGATGGCGTCATAACTGTCACATCAAATCTGAAGGTGTCAGCTGCTCACCACGCCATTCGAAAGCCACTGGCGCCAACACCTGATCAATCTGCGCTTCAGCCCACAAGGTCGCAAAGCTCTTGCCTACACCCGGATGCACCCGATCAGGCGCAATCAACGACAACGGCCACAGAACAAAAGCATTTTTCAGAATTTCTGCCCGCGGCAAGATCAAGCCATCGAAGTTGCCCACCAGATCACCAAACAGCAACACGTCGATATCCAGCGGCAAACCTCGGCGATCCGGTGCATAACGACCGTTATCTGCCTCGATGAATTTCAGCCGCCGATCCAGCTCCATCAATGGCAGATCGGTATACGCCGACACCACGAAATTGAAGAACGGCCCGCTCTTGATACCCACCGGCAGGCTTTCGAACACCGCCGAACAGCGGATATCGACAAGGAACGCCGCCAAAGCATCGAGCCCCGCCCGCAAATGGGTTTCACGCTCGATATTACTACCGAGCCCGAGGTACACCTGAGTCAGCGACATCCGCGCTCGATCTCCACGCCCACGCCGCCGGTGGCGGCAGGAATCGCACCTGGCTTGGTCAGCTTGAGGCGCACCCAGGTGATCTTGAATTCGCTCATCAGCACTTCAACCAGGCGCTCGGCAAAGGTTTCAACCAGCTGGAACTGCGCCTGCTCGGCAAACGCCTGAATGCGCGAGGAAACACTGGCGTAGTCGAGCGCCAGGGTCAGGTCATCACCGGCTGCGGCCGGGCGATTATCCCAGGCGAAGCTCAGATCAAGACGCAAGCACTGTCGGATGCTTCGCTCCCAGTCGTAGGCACCAATCACCGTGTCGACTTCCAGGCCCTCGATAAACACTCTGTCCAAGCACTTCTCTCCGCTACACGACAAGGGCGCAATGCGCCGTTAGAATCAGGGCTTCCTCGCCCGGAATAGTTAGCATGTTTTGGTTATTGGCGATCCTCGCCTACCTGCTCGGCTCTCTGTCCTTTGCCATTTTGCTCAGCCGCCTGACCGGTATCCCCGATCCGCGAATGAGTGGTTCTGGCAATGCCGGTGCCACCAACATGTTGCGCCTGGCCGGCAAGAAGCTCGCCATCCTGACCCTGCTCGGCGACCTTTGCAAAGGCCTGCTGCCGGTACTGATTGCGCGTCTTGCGGGCCTTTCGCAACAGGAGCAAGCCTGGATCGGCGTCTATGCCGTCATCGGCCATTTGTTTCCGTTGTACTTCCGCTTTCGCGGCGGCAAAGGTGTCGCCACCGCTGCCGGCATGTTACTGGGACTGTACCCGCCCGCAGCCCTTCTGGCAGTCTGCACCTGGCTCCTGACGTTCTACCTGACCCGTACCAGCTCCCTGGCCGCCCTGATCGCCACACCGCTGACCCTGCCGTTGCTGGCCTGGCAAGAACCAGCGGCCCTGCTGCCCATGAGCACGCTCACCGGGCTGATCGTCTGGCGCCATCGCGGCAATCTACGCGACCTGTTTGCCGGGCGCGAACGGCATTTTTAGTTGCCGGGCATGAGCGCCATTCATCACAACGCCGACAACTGCTCCATCGGCCAACGCGCCTGCACACTGATCGCCAGGCTTTCCTGCTGACCGGCCTGCAAGCGCTGGCAGCCGGCAAAGGCGATCATCGCGCCGTTATCGGTGCAGAACTGCGGACGGGCATAAAACACATCGCCCTTCATGTCGCCGAGCATTTTTTCCAGGGAAGTGCGCAACGCCTTGTTGGCACTGACGCCCCCAGCGATCACCAGGCGCTTCATGCCGGCGGCTTTCAGGGCGCGCTTGCACTTGATGGTCAAAGTCTCCACCACGGCCTGCTGGAACGCCAGCGCGATGTCGCATTGGGCTTGCTGGCCGTCGTCCCCGGCGCTGACGCACTGCTGCCAGGTGTTCAACGCAAAAGTTTTCAGGCCGCTGAAGCTGAAATCCAGGCCCGGGCGGTCGCACATCGGACGCGGGAAGACAAAACGTCCTGCAACGCCATGCTCTGCAAGGCGAGCGATCTCCGGTCCGCCCGGATAATTGAGGCCCATCATCTTGGCCGTCTTGTCGAAGGCTTCGCCGGCAGCGTCATCCAGGGTTTCGCCCAGGAGCGTGTACTGACCAATTCCGTCGACCTGAACCAGTTGCGTATGGCCACCCGACACCAACAAAGCGACGAACGGGAATTCCGGCGGTTGCGACTCCAGCATTGGTGCCAGCAAGTGGCCTTCCATGTGATGCACGCCAAGGGCCGGAATACCCCAGGCAAAGGCCAGCGCCTGAGCACAGGAAGCCCCTACCAGCAACGCGCCCACCAGACCAGGACCCGCGGTGTAGGCGATCGCATCGATCTCGGTCGGCACGCAGTCGGCCTCAGCCAACACCTGACGGATCAAGGGCAGCATGCGTTTGACGTGATCGCGCGAAGCCAGCTCCGGCACCACACCGCCATAGGCACGGTGCAGGTCGATCTGACTGAACAGCGCGTCAGCCAGCAGGCCGCGTTCACTGTCGTAAAGTGCGACACCGGTTTCGTCGCAGGAGGTTTCTAATCCCAGTACTAGCATGGGTTTGCGCCTTGTTTAGGCTGAATTCGAAGGCGCGCATAATAGTCGTCGCGTGATGCCCCGACCAGCGGTTTTCGATCAGAGGCTTTGCATTCCGAGCGTTGAGGGGTTAACATCCGCAACCCTTAAAAACCGACGTCTTCAAGTGCTCTTTTGCCGCGAGGATGTTGACCCCGGTAATGAATGAAGGTAGCTCTGGATGCCAGCCGTCAAAGTAAAAGAGAACGAACCCTTCGACGTAGCTCTGCGTCGTTTCAAGCGCTCCTGCGAAAAAGCCGGTGTACTGGCTGAAGTTCGTAGCCGCGAATTTTACGAGAAGCCAACTTCTGAGCGTAAGCGCAAAGCAGCAGCCGCTGTTAAGCGTCACGCCAAGAAAGTTCAGCGCGAACAGCGCCGCGCCGTTCGTCTGTACTAATACACAGACGATCGTAGCAAGCTTCTGCCAAGCCCGGCCCTCAGCCGGGCTTATGGCATTGCGTAAAACGCTTGATGCTTCACTGTCAAAGCCGCAGACGCGACCGAGACAAATCTGCTTCACCGCGTCAGACCTGGCTCTTTTGCCAGCGGTGCACGTCTTTTCTGACGAGCCTTTCAAGGCTACTGACGAGCACACCCACTGATTCCTCTCACGACGATCAGCCCAAGGCACCTGCTTGCGTGCCAGATGATGAGCTATCCGGGGCCTATGATTGGCCGCAGCGGATTCAGCGCAACACATTCAAACAGTCGAATACTGATTGGCATTAACGTCAGTGGATTTTCGGCAGATACACTTCCCGATAGCGATTACGCAGACGACACTGGTCGAGCCGCACACTTTGCGCGCCTCAAACAATGTTTCGGACCCCTTTTCAGCGCAGATGACGAGAACGCCATGGCCGGGCTAATTCCCCAGAGCTTCATTGACGACCTTCTGAACCGCACCGACATCGTCGATGTGGTCAGCTCGCGCCTGCAATTGAAAAAGGCCGGCAAGAACCACACCGCCTGCTGCCCGTTCCACAAAGAAAAGACTCCGTCATTCAGCGTCAGCCCCGACAAGCAGTTCTATTACTGCTTCGGCTGCGGCGCTGGCGGCAACGCCCTCGGCTTCATCATGGACCACGACAACCTGGATTTCGTCCAGGCGGTCGAAGAACTGGCCAAAGCCGCCGGCATGGAAATTCCCCGCGAAGAAAGCGGCCGCCCGCACAAACCGCGGCAGCCGACTGATTCGCCGCTGTATCCGCTGCTCACCGCTGCCGCCGACTTTTATCGCCAAGCCCTGAAAAGCCATCCATCGCGCAAGGCCGCCGTGGACTATCTGAAAGGGCGCGGGCTGACCGGCGAAATTGCCAGGGACTTCGGCCTCGGCTTTGCTCCACCTGGCTGGGACAACCTGTTCAAGCACTTGAGCAGCGATACCCTGCAACAAAAAGCCATGATCGATGCCGGCCTGCTGATCGAAAACGCCGAAAGCGGCAAACGCTACGACCGTTTCCGCGACCGCGTGATGTTTCCGATCCGCGACAGTCGCGGCCGCGTCATCGCCTTCGGTGGCCGGGTATTGGGCGACGACAAGCCGAAGTACCTGAACTCCCCGGAAACCCCGGTTTTCCATAAAGGCCAGGAACTCTACGGCCTGTACGAAGCACGCAAGACCAACCGCAACCTCGACGAAATAATCGTCGTCGAGGGCTACATGGACGTCATTGCCCTGGCCCAGCAAGGCCTGCGCAATGCCGTCGCGACCCTGGGCACCGCCACCAGCGAGGAACACCTCAAGCGGCTGTTTCGCGTCGTGCCCAGCGTGCTGTTCTGCTTCGACGGCGACCAGGCCGGCCGCAATGCGGCATGGCGGGCCTTGGAGGCGACACTTTCGAGCCTGCAGGACGGTCGTCGTGCACGCTTTCTGTTCCTGCCCGAAGGCGAAGACCCGGACACCCTGGTCCGCTCTGAAGGCACCGATGCCTTCCGCGCACGGATCAACCAGCACGCGCAGCCTCTGGCCGATTATTTCTTCCAGCAGCTGACGGAAGAAGCCGACCCGCGCTCGCTCGAGGGCAAGGCCCACATGGCCACCCTCGCCGCGCCACTGATCGACAAAGTCCCGGGCGCCAACCTGCGCACCCTGATGCGTCAGCGCCTGAGCGAAATCACCGGCCTGAGCGGCGAAGCGGTGAGTCAATTGGCACAAAGCGCCCCGCAAGAAGCGCCGCCGGCTTACGACCCGAGCATCGATTACGACGCRATGCCCGATTACAGCGACTATCATCAGCCGCAGGCACAGGAAATGTATGCGCCGCAGCAGGAATGGACGCCGAAGAAACCCGGTGCAGGAGGCAAGAAATGGGACAAGAAACCGTGGGACAAGAATGGCAAACGGGGCGGTGATCGCGATCAACCCCGCACGCCACGGGTGCCCGCCGCCGTAGAACCGCCGACCCTCGCCGCCTTGCGCACGTTGCTGCATCACCCGCAACTGGCCGAAAAAGTCGAGGATGCCGGGCACTTCGCCGCCGAGGATCACACCAACACGCAATTGCTGGTGGCGCTGCTCGAAGCTGTGCAGAAGAATCCCAAGCTAAACTCAATTCAACTGATCGCGCGCTGGCACGGCACAGAACAGGGCCGCTTGCTCAAGGCCCTGGCGGAAAAGGAATGGCTGATTGATGGAGATAACCTTGAACAACAGTTTTTCGACACCATTACTAGCTTGTCAGCCCGCCAACGCGAGCGAAACCTGGAACAACTTCTGCGAAAAGCGCGTCAAAGCGAATTGACCAGCGAAGAGAAAAATCAACTGCGCGACCTCTTGAGTCGCAATGTTTCCGCATCAAACCCGACCTCAACTGGCGCGTGAGGTCATTGCTCAGGTATAATCCTCGGCTTGTTTTTTGCCCGCCAAGACCTTCAGTGGATAGGGTGTTATGTCCGGAAAAGCGCAACAGCAGTCTCGTATCAAAGAGTTGATCACCCTTGGTCGTGAGCAGGGCTACCTGACTTACGCGGAGGTCAACGACCACCTGCCGGAGGATATTTCAGATCCGGAACAGGTGGAAGACATCATCCGCATGATCAATGACATGGGGATCAACGTATTCGAGGTTGCGCCAGATAAGGATTCCCTTATGCTGGCCGACGCCGATACCGACGAAGCCGCAGCCGAAGAGGCCGCTGCAGCGTTGGCTGCGGTCGAGACCGACATTGGTCGCACTACCGACCCGGTGCGCATGTACATGCGCGAAATGGGTACGGTGGAGCTCCTCACGCGTGAAGGCGAAATCGAAATCGCCAAGCGTATTGAAGAGGGCATCCGTGAGGTGATGAGCGCAATCGCGCACTTCCCTGGCACGGTTGATCATATTCTCTCCGAGTACACCCGCGTCACCACCGAAGGTGGTCGCCTGTCTGACGTCCTGAGCGGTTATATCGACCCGGACGACGGCATCGCGCCACCTGCGGCAGAAGTGCCGCCGCCGATCGACGCGAAGGCCGCAAAAGCGGACGACGACTCTGACGACGATGACGCCGAAGCCTCGGATGACGAAGAAGAAGCCGAAAGCGGTCCGGATCCGATCATCGCTGCTCAGCGCTTTGGCGCTGTGGCCGATCAGATGGAAATCACCCGCAAGGCGCTGAAAAAGCACGGTCGCAACAATAAGGCAGCAATTGCCGAGCTGTTGGCCCTGGCCGAGCTGTTCATGCCGATCAAACTGGTGCCGAAGCAATTCGAAGGCCTGGTCGAGCGTGTTCGCAGTGCCCTGGATCGCCTGCGTCAGCAAGAGCGCGCAATCATGCAGCTCTGCGTTCGTGATGCACGCATGCCGCGTGCCGATTTCCTGCGCCAGTTCCCGGGCAACGAAGTCGACGAAAGCTGGACTGATGCCCTGGCCAAAGGCAAAGGCAAATACGCCGAAGCCATTGGTCGTCTGCAGCCGGACATCATCCGTTGCCAGCAGAAGCTGACCGCGCTGGAAACCGAAACCGGTTTGACCATCGCCGAGATCAAGGACATCAACCGTCGCATGTCGATCGGTGAGGCCAAGGCCCGCCGCGCGAAGAAAGAGATGGTTGAAGCCAACTTGCGTCTGGTGATCTCGATCGCCAAGAAGTACACCAACCGTGGCCTGCAATTCCTCGATCTGATCCAGGAAGGCAACATCGGCTTGATGAAAGCGGTAGACAAGTTCGAATACCGCCGCGGCTACAAATTCTCGACTTATGCCACCTGGTGGATCCGTCAGGCGATCACTCGCTCGATCGCCGACCAGGCCCGCACCATCCGTATTCCGGTGCACATGATCGAGACGATCAACAAGCTCAACCGCATTTCCCGGCAGATGCTGCAGGAAATGGGTCGCGAACCGACCCCGGAAGAGCTGGGCGAACGCATGGAAATGCCTGAGGACAAAATCCGCAAGGTATTGAAGATCGCAAAAGAGCCGATCTCCATGGAAACCCCGATCGGTGATGACGAAGACTCCCATCTGGGTGACTTCATCGAAGACTCGACCATGCAGTCGCCAATCGATGTTGCAACCGTTGAGAGCCTTAAAGAAGCGACTCGCGAAGTGCTGTCCGGCCTCACTGCCCGTGAAGCCAAGGTACTGCGCATGCGCTTCGGTATCGACATGAATACCGACCACACCCTCGAAGAGGTTGGTAAGCAGTTCGACGTGACCCGTGAGCGGATTCGTCAGATCGAAGCCAAGGCGCTGCGCAAGCTGCGCCACCCGACGAGAAGCGAGCATCTGCGCTCCTTCCTCGACGAGTGATCACAGAACCCCCGGCCCAGGCCGGGGGTTTTGCTTTGTACAGATTAAATCCCCCCGCTCCCCCCCTCCGCCCTGTAGCCGTCTACACTCGAAACATTCCCCCGAGCCATAACGAGACCGTTATGCCCAGACTGCCGACCGTGCTTTTTTTGCTGTCGCTGATGACCTGGACCGCAACGGCTGGCGCGCTGACTCTAACCGACGAAGAACGTAGCTGGCTGGCGGCTCACCCGGACTTGCGCCTGGGTGTCGATGCATCATGGCCGCCCTTCGAGTTTCGCGACGATGAGGGCCGCTACCAGGGCCTTGCCGCGGATTACATCGAGGTCATCCGCAAAAGGCTGGCAATCCGGCTCACCCCCATCGAGCCAGTGAGCTGGACCGCCGTCCTGGAACAAGCCAAAAAGGGCAAACTGGACCTGCTACCGGGCATCATGTCGACCCCGGAACGCCAGAAATACCTGTCGTTCACCCGTCCCTATCTGGATTTTCCGATTGTCATCCTGGCCCATGTCGGGGGCCCCCAGCCACATAACCTGCAAGAACTGTACGGACTGAAAATCGCCGTGGTGGAAAACTACGCCCCCCACGAGCTGCTGCGCACCCACCATCCCGACCTGAACCTGGTAGCGATGCCCAACGTCAGCTCGGCATTGCAGGCACTGGCCACTGACGCAGTGGACGCAGTGGTGGGCGATCTGGCGTCCAGCGTCTGGAGCCTGCGCCAACTCAGGCTCGATGGGTTGTATGTCAGCGGTGAAACCCCCTATCGCTATCAACTGGCCATGGCGGTACCTCGCAACAACCAAATGCTCGTCGGTATTCTCGACAAAGTCCTGGCAGACATGAGCCCCGCTGAAGTCAGCGCCATTCAAGAGCATTGGGTCGGCAACGTCCTCGATCATCGAACTTTCTGGAATGACCTGCTGGTGTATGGCCTGCCCGGATTGCTGCTGCTGACTACCGTACTGGCGGTGGTTATCCGCATCAACCGCCGCTTGAGCTCGGAAATCGCCCGCCGGGTCGACCTTRAACAGGAACTGCGCAGCAGCGAATACCACTACCGCGGCCTGGTGGAGAGCCTGTCGGCCATCGCCTGGGAAGCAAAAGTCACCGACTTCACCTACAGCTATGTATCGCCCCACGCCGAAGACCTTCTCGGTTATCCCCTGTCCCATTGGCTGATTCCGGGCTTCTGGCGCAACATCATTCACCCCGCCGACCTGACCCGCGCCCAGACCTTCTGCGATCACGAAGTGCTGGCCGGGCGCGATCACCGCCTCGACTACCGGGTGATCACCGCCGACGGCCGCTGCCTGTGGGTGCGCGATATCGTCAGCCTGATCGAACACGGGCATGAGCCGGTGCTGCGCGGGTTGATGATCGATATCACCGACGCCAAGCGCACCGAAGAAGCATTGCGCCTGTCGGAACAGAAATTCGCATCCGTGTTCCAGCAATGCCCGGACATTCTGGTGATCGCGCGCCTGAGCGACGGTTGCCTGCTGGAAGTCAACGAAGCATTCGAAGAACAGATCGGCCTCAAGGCCGAGGACGTCGTTGGCCAGACCGCCACCAACCTGAACATCTGGGGGATTCCCGGTGTTGGACCAGGCCTGTTGCAACGCTTGCAGGCCGGCAGCATCCGCAACCTGGAAATGCCCTTTCGTCGCAGCAACGGCCAGGTGTTTACCGGCCTGATCTCTGCAGAACCGTTCAACCTCGACATGACACCGGCACTGGTGGTCGTGGTGCGGGATATCACCCAGCTCAAGGAAACCCAGCAACAGCTGCAAACTTCCGAAGAAAAATTCGCCAAGGCCTTCCATGCCTCCCCCGACGGCTTGCTGCTGTCCCGGCAAAGCGATGGCTTGCTGTTGGAGGTCAACGAGGGTTTTAGCCGCATCACCGGGTTCAACAGCGCCATGTCGGTGGATCGTTCAGCGCTGGACCTGGGAATCTGGGTCAACCTCAATGAACGCAAGCAAATGCTCGATCTGCTGCACCGCGACGGTTTTGTTCGCGATTTCAGCTGCCATATCCGCCGCAGCGACGGGCTGATCCGCCTTTGTGAAGTGTCCAGCCGTCCGCTGCCGATTGGCGATGAGGACTGCATGCTGACCATCGCCCGGGACATCACCGAGCGGCACCTGATGCAGGAAAAACTGCAACAGGCCGCCACCGTGTTCGAAAGCACCGCCGAAGGCGTGTTGATCACCGATACCCAACAGCACATCAGCGCGGTCAACCGTGCGTTTACCGAAATCACCGGTTACAGCGAAAGCGAAGCGCTGGGCCACACGCCGCGCCTGCTCGCCTCGGGCCTGCATGACAGCGCATTCTACGCGGCCATGTGGCATCAATTGACCGCCGAAGGTCATTGGCAAGGCGAGATTTCCAATCGGCGCAAGAATGGCGAGCTGTACCCGAGCTGGCTGACCATCAGTGCCGTGCGCAACCGCGACAAGTTCATCACCCACTTTGTCGCGGTGTTCGCCGACATTTCCAGCCTCAAGCATGCCCAGGCCAAACTCGACTACCAGGCACACCACGACCCGCTGACCGGCCTGCCAAACCGCACACTATTCGAAAGCCGCTTGCTGACTGCGCTCAACAGCCAGCAGGAAAACGGTGGCCAGGGCGCTGTGCTGTTCCTCGACCTCGACCGCTTCAAGCACATCAACGACAGCCTCGGCCACCCGGTCGGCGACCTGCTGCTCAAGGGCATTGCCGTACGCCTCAAGGAGCAGTTGCGCGATATCGACACCGTAGCGCGCCTGGGCGGTGACGAATTCATTATCCTGCTGCCGGGCCTGCAACAATCCAGCGATGCCGACCACATCGCCACCAAGTTGCTCAATTGTTTCGCCGCGCCGTTCCAGGCCGGCGAACACGAGTTTTTCATCAGCGCCAGCATCGGCACAAGCCTCTATCCGAAGGATGGTTGCGACGTTGCCACACTGATCAAGAACGCCGACGCCGCGATGTACCGCTCCAAGGCCAAGGGCCGCAACCGTGTCGAAAGCTACACCCGCGACCTCACCGCCCAGGCCAGCGAACGCGTGGCACTGGAACACGAACTGCGCCGCGCCATCGAACGCAATGAGTTGCACCTGTGCTACCAACCGAAAATCAGCCTCGAAGACTACAGCCTGGTCGGTGCCGAAGCCCTGATCCGTTGGCGCCATCCGACCTTTGGCGACGTGCCGCGAGAACACTTCATCCCGCTGGCTGAAGAAAACGGCATGATCCTGCAAATCGGCGACTGGGTCCTGGAAACCGCCTGCCGGCAGATGGCCGAATGGCACCGGCTGTACAGAAGTCCCGGCCCGCTGTCGGTCAACCTTGCCGGCGCCCAATTGCGCCAACCCAACCTGCTGGGCCGTATCGAGCAGCTACTCAAGGACAACGGCCTCAACCCCGGCTTCCTGCAACTGGAAATCACCGAAAACTTCATCATGAGCCAGGCCGAAGAAGCGCTGGCGGTGCTGCACCAACTCAAACATCTGGGCGTGCAACTGGCCATCGATGACTTCGGCACCGGTTACTCGTCCCTGAGTTACCTCAAGCGTCTGCCACTGGACATCCTCAAGATCGATCAGTCCTTCGTCCGCGGCCTGCCGGACGATCCCCATGATGCGGCGATCGTCCGGGCCATCATAGCGCTCGGACGCAGCATGCCATTCACCGTGATTGCCGAAGGGGTCGAGACCCTGGCGCAACAACAATTCCTCGCCGCTGAGGGCTGCGAACAAATCCAGGGCTACATCGTCAGCCTGCCCCTGACGGCGGACGAATTTGCCGCGACATTTCTTCGTACAACCGTAATGGTTTTTTCAGATAGCACAGCCGCGAAACCGTCGTTATAATCCGCGGCCTACTGAGGGCCTATAGCTCAGTTGGTTAGAGCAGAGGACTCATAATCCTTTGGTCCACGGTTCAAGTCCGTGTGGGCCCACCAAACAAGAAAGCCGCGTTTTTACGCGGCTTTTTCGTGTCTGGTCGGTGGGAGCGACTGGAACTCTTCAGCTGGAATGACTTCGGCCCCATTTCAAGCCCTTCGACCCACTTCATACGCAAGTGGCGCGCCTTCAATGAAAAAACCGGCCAGCTCGCAATGTTTTACAGCCTCACATCAATCCAAGTCACATCATCGTCTACATCAGTGATTGCAATGGCAGGAGCTGCAAGCACGTCATCCTGTCGAGCGTCGGTCAGCTCCGCCCAAAAGCCATCCGTTGCGAACACCAGGCGCTCGCCTGCAGCCACTGAACGGAAAACAAAATCTGGATCCGGGGAACGGTTGGCCCTATAGCAACGGGTGATCAGATGGCGGGCCGGATCAAGCGCAAGTTCCCGATGTGATCGGTCGCGCCTCCAGTTCGCCTTGCAATGCGGTGGTGTGAACCACTCGATTCCACCCTCCGCACCGGCAACACCACATGAACAGTCGCCCTCATATGCAAGGGTGAGCTGCCCATGAGAAGCAATACCAACCAAGTAGCTTGTTGTACCGGTCTGCTTAGCAAACAGTGGAGCGTGTAAATCTGTAAGTACAGACCGTAGCAGCTGCTGGACGTCACTATGAGTAGTGTCTTCAGCGCCTTGACTAATACGGGCCTGGCAGGCATCCATCACTGCTTGCACAAATCCATGGGCCAACTGGCCGCTACCGGGCTTCGAAGTGCCATCCACGACAACAAACAGCCCCCTCACGCCATCGAATACCGCGCCAGCGCAATCATGGTTGGCTTCTCGGGCTCGCCCTTTTACCGATCTGATTTCGTATCTCATGCGAGCAGGCTCAGATCCTTCATACGCTGATGGATGAGCATGCCACGAGCGGGGTTTGCCCGAACCGAGCCTGAGCTTTGAATCGCATAGTCGATGCCACTGAGCCTAAGCAGCTCACCAACTCCCTTGGCGATGAACTGCAGCAATTCAGTTTCCGCCCCTCGGACCTCCTCCAACAGCTCCGGACGCCCATCAATCAGGATAACGATGTCCTCAACATCCTTGTGATAAGGATCGCCTTCTCCGCGCCCGCTGAAGGCTTCCAGCTTCGTAGCAAGAAAGTAAGTCGACTTGAAGATCTGTATCTCCAGACCACTGGGTAGCGCGAACTTCACAGCGTGAGCGAGCCCTTCCACGAACCAACGGTTCGCATAGCCGAGAACAGCCGGATCCGAAGGCATCACATCCACGATGACATCGTTGAAACGAAATCGACAGTTGACCTCGTCTTCCCCTGTGATTTTGAATTTTTTGGCCGCCAGGCGTTCTGTGAGGCGTTGCCAGGCACTAACACCCGCCAACTCGATTACCAAGTCGACATCATCAGTAAACCGGATGTCATCCATGACAGCGGTGTCGGTCACCAGCATTGCCGTCGTGCATCCACCGACAAAGGCAACTTCAGTCAATAATTCTTTGCCCAGACCTTCAGCCACATACTCGATCAGCTCGTAATTATGGTCAGCATTTGAAGCCATCTTATTTCAGCCCCATCCCTGCCTTGAGTATGTTGACCGCTACTGCGCACTCTCTCGGTCCGCCAACGCGGATCGCATCAACGAGCGCCAAGTAATGATAAAGGGTTCGGTCCTTCTTCACCGCGTCTGGAACGGTTTTGTAGAGCGGCTCAATCGCCTGACCGCGCTCACTCCCGAAAGCATCAGGCCAAACTGGAATGAGCCCACCCGCACTTTTAAGGCTCTTGGACAGCGCCGGCGCTGCAAAGCCGGTGGGGATGCCGCGAACAATTGCACCTGGCTTTACCGGGTAAAAGTATTTGAGGGCATGCTCCGTGATTTTCACGAGCTCTCGGCGGTTCACCTTCGGAAGAGCGGTGTCGTAGTCGTTGGTGAGCAACCCCGCCTCACGACACCGTGCCATCGAGTTCGAAACCTCACTTTTACTCAGGCCAAGAGATGCCGAGAGTGCGCGCAAGGAGTAACTTTCAATCCAGCTCGACACTGGAGGGGATGGAACCGCGTCCGACCACCCCTCCCACTTGTCAGCATCGCCCCTGGGGTTATCAAGCTCCTGCACGCGATAAACTGTGTCTTCAGGATCAGGATTGTGAGCAGCCAATGCGCGACCCACCGGATCGCCAGCCACCATTGGTGGGCTCACACCGGGTTCCAGCAGCGGTTCAAATAAATCCGCCATTGACTCCGATTCCATTCTTCCAAATAGCTTCTCCTCCTGCGCGTGGAGGCTAGCCATTTTAAAAAGAAGCAAAATATCTTGACTCTTCATGAACTCCAAAAGCCCCACTGTCCACATTCCATAAAACGTGGACACTTGTCGCACAAGAAAAGTTTTCCAGTCAAGCCATTTTACGACCGCCCCGATTATCGTGTCGGTACTGATTGGAGGCTGTGCGACCGCACTTGGGCTTATACGTAAAACTTAAACGCCTCGTTCATATGCCGCTGTTTTGCCTGATTGTTTAGTTTTGTTTACTTAAGGTGTCGAAATATCAGATGACGCCTTAGGACCTTGTAGGCAAACTCCGAATCTTCTATTTGGGCACATTGCCGCCTTGTTGCGCGTTTCTTCGACGGGATAGTCTCCGGACGTCGCTGACCATTCAGCGATCGGGCTTGGAAACCCGTCGGATCACAGTGCAACAGTACTCCTACCACGATTCCAGACGTTTTTTACTACTGCGAATTTTGTGTTATGGCAGCTGTGTGCGGGACGCCTTCGGGCGTGCCGGTTCTGTGGTCCCCGGTTTTCCAACCTGCGCACAGCCGCCACCCATTCGCTTGGAAACGAACGTGGCGACTACTCTAATCTTGGAGTACGACCATGACTAAAACTGATCCGCCCTCGCCCTCAGAACTCAAAACCATCGGTTTCACCCCCTTCCTGTATCTCTCGAATCAACCCCTGTTCCACGTCTGCCGCGACGTCCCCATCGCCGACGCCCTGGCCCAAGCCTCCGACCTGCTGTTCCTCGCCAAGTCCCTGACCATTGACGCCGCCTACGCCCAAGACTCCGACCGCCACGCCTGGGCCGCGCATTACCTGACGACGATGAGCAAAGCGGTGATTGATGATGTGGCGAAAGTGCTGACGCGGCGGTCTGTTCAAACGAGAGCTGAAGCAGATCGATAGAACAACGCGTAATCACGCAGCCTGAAAAGTCCCAAAAAGGGACCGAGCGTTCCCTTTTTGGGACTGATAGCACCAGACTTTTCGCCCTTCGCTACCTCCAGTGCTGAACGACATCGCTGCAGCTGTCAGTCCAAACACGTAACGAAGGTATGGCCTGCACTGCCCGCAGCCGTTCCAGCATCTGCCCCGTCAACACGACCTCATACGTATCCGCCGCCCGCCCCCATTGCTCCACTAGAGCCATACCGTCCACCAGCGCCACAGCCAATTCGGCAATCGTCCCGGCCTGATCCTCGATGATTTTTTGCGTCCGACCCCACACCCGATCAGCCATCGCTTTGAGCTGCGCCGTTATGCGTTCAGACGACGCTGGATCGGTATCGGGATAGGCGATGTTACGCAGCAGATGCTGAAGCTCCCTGATTTTTGCGTAATCCTGTTCCGCCCCTTGCTCGCCTTTGAGGATGGCAGCGGCTTTGCGCTTGTCGACGCGTTTTGCGGCTGAAGGCTTTGAAGGCAGGGTCTGCGCCATTGCGCCAGCCAGGAGCACCATCATCCGGGCTTCCAGATGTTCCTTCATGGCTTCCATCGACGAAATTGGGCGCACCAAGGTAATGGAGGCCCCTCCCTGGTGCCGCAAATCCTTGGTCACTGTCAGCGTCACGCCGCCCGTTTCAAATCCCAGGGCGCGGGCCACCACGTAGTGCCCCATTTCGTGATGGGCGATCTGCAATGCACGGTCCCGCACAGCAGCAGGTAGCTTTGTTGTCATGTCCTTGGCCTCTCACCCTCGACTGCATCAATCTTAGTCGATTGCCCCCCTCTCTTTCGGCCACAAGCGTCGCGTCGAACGAGCCTGTAACATGCTTGACCATTGATTCATGCCTCTGGAGCCACGCCGTTGCCCGACACTCGCCCCCCTGTTCTCGACGAAATCGATCGCCAACTGATCGCAGCCCTGCAGATCAACGCCCGCGAGAGCGTGGCCATGCTTGCCCGGCAGTTGGGCATCGCCCGTACCACGGTCACCTCGCGTCTGGCGCGGCTGGAAAAGGCCAAAGTGATCACCGGCTACGGTGTGCGCCTCGGTCAGCGGGTGGTGGATGGCGGGCTGCAGGCGTATGTCGGGATCACTGTGCAACCGCGTTCCGGCAAGGAGGTGTTGCGACGCCTGAGTGCAATGGCGCAGGTGCAGCAATTGTGTGCGGTGAGTGGCGAGTTTGATTATGTGGCGTGGTTGCGCACCGATTCACCGGAGCAGCTGGATCAGTTGCTGGATCAGATTGGCAGTGTGGATGGGGTGGAGAAGACCACGACCTCGATCATCTTGAGCAGCAAGATTGATCGGGGGCAGCCGGTTTGAGTTTTCAGGCCTGGGTTCATCGGTGACTGAACTGACGCTATCGCGAGCAAGCTCGCTCCCACAGGGGACAGTGTGTATTACCAGATCGTCATATTGACCAATAAAATGGCAAAACGACGACACTTTGCGTCTTATTAACGTGTTCTGTGCTCTCTAGAATGGCTGGCATCTTTTCCTATACTCAGATGCGCATTCCGCGTCGGGTCGCCAGTAAGGTCAGCCATGAACAAGAACAATCGCCATCCTGCAGACGGTAAGAAGCCAGTCACCATTTTCGGCCCGGACTTTCCTTTCGCCTTCGACGACTGGATTGAGCATCCGGCCGGTCTGGGTAGCATTCCCGAGCATAATCACGGTGCCGAAGTGGCGATTGTCGGCGGTGGGATCGCGGGTCTGGTGGCGGCGTATGAGCTGATGAAGCTGGGCCTGAAACCGGTCGTCTACGAAGCCTCGAAAATGGGCGGCCGCCTGCGCTCCCAAGCGTTCAATGGCGCCGAAGGCATCGTTGCCGAGCTGGGCGGGATGCGTTTCCCGGTGTCGTCCACCGCGTTCTATCACTACGTCGACAAGCTGGGTCTTGAAACCAAACCTTTCCCTAACCCGCTGACGCCCGCGTCGGGCAGCACGGTGATCGACCTCGAAGGCCAGACCCATTACGCACAGAAGCTGTCGGACCTTCCTGCACTGTTCCAGGAAGTGGCTGACGCCTGGGCCGATGCCCTGGAAGCCGGTTCGCAGTTCTCCGATATCCAGCAAGCCATTCGTGATCGTGATGTTCCACGCCTGAAAGAGCTGTGGAACACCTTGGTGCCGCTGTGGGACGACCGCACCTTTTACGATTTCGTGGCCACCTCCAAGGCATTCGCCAAGCTCTCGTTCCATCATCGCGAAGTGTTCGGCCAGGTCGGTTTCGGCACCGGCGGCTGGGACTCGGACTTCCCCAACTCGATGCTGGA
Source organism: Pseudomonas sp. P5_B3 (assembly GCF_056400405.1). NCBI lineage: Bacteria > Pseudomonadati > Pseudomonadota > Gammaproteobacteria > Pseudomonadales > Pseudomonadaceae > Pseudomonas > Pseudomonas sp. P5_B3. Next base: position 64,309 of record NZ_JBFULI010000010.1, read on the forward strand.
AATTTTCCGCGTGGTGATGACCAACTGCGACGACCATCAGCATCTGGTGGTCGGCGGTGTAGAACAGGTGCCACAGGGCATCTGGCGCCACGTGCCGGATCGTTGCGCGCATTGGCCGGCCGGCACCAGCCTCAGCTCCCTGCACAACGGCGCACCGCGTACCGGCGTGAAGAAGATCGCCCACGCGCCGGGCGGCCGTTTCGCCGTCACCGACAACTGGGGCGACACCCGCGAATACGCCGCCGTGTTGACCACCTGCCAGAGCTGGCTGCTGACCACCCAGATCGAGTGCGACGAAACCCTGTTCTCGCAAAAGATGTGGATGGCCCTGGACCGCACCCGCTACATGCAGTCGTCGAAGACTTTCGTGATGGTCGACCGCCCGTTCTGGAAGGACAAGGATCCGGAAACCGGCCGCGACCTGATGAGCATGACCCTCACCGATCGCCTGACCCGCGGAACCTACCTGTTCGACAACGGCGACGACAAACCCGGCGTGATTTGCCTCTCGTACTCGTGGATGAGCGACGCGCTGAAAATGCTCCCACMGCCGGTGGAAAAACGCGTGAAACTGGCGCTGGATGCGCTGAAGAAGATCTACCCGAAAGTCGACATTGCAGCGCGGATCATCGGCGACCCGATCACCGTGTCCTGGGAAGCCGACCCGCATTTCCTCGGTGCATTCAAAGGCGCCCTGCCCGGCCATTACCGCTACAACCAGCGCATGTACGCGCACTTCATGCAGGACGACATGCCTGCCGAGCAGCGCGGGATCTTCATCGCCGGTGACGACGTTTCGTGGACGCCGGCCTGGGTTGAGGGCGCGGTGCAGACCTCGCTCAACGCGGTGTGGGGCATCATGAAACACTTCGGCGGTGCAACTCACGCCGAGAATCCGGGTCCAGGAGATGTGTTCAACGAGATCGGACCGATCGCCCTGCCCGAGTAAGAGGAATCCGAAATGCGCGTAGCCCTTTACCAATGTCCACCACTGCCCCTGGATGTCGCCGGCAACCTGCAGCGCGTGCAGCAGCTTGCGCTGGAGGCAAAAGGCGCCGATCTGCTGGTGCTGCCGGAGATGTTCCTGACCGGCTACAACATCGGCGTCGATGCCGTCAGCGTGTTGGCGGAGGTGCATAACGGTGAGTCGGCGCAGCAGATCGCGCGCATTGCCAAGACAGCCGGGATCGCCATCCTGTATGGCTACCCGGAGCGCACCGCCGACGGGCAGATCTACAACGCCGTGCAGTTGATCGATGCTAACGGTGAGCGCATCTGCAACTACCGCAAGACCCATCTGTTCGGCGATCTGGATCACTCGATGTTCAGCGCAGGTTCCGACGAGTTTCCCATCGTTGAGCTCAACGGCTGGAAACTCGGTTTTCTGATCTGCTACGACCTGGAGTTTCCGGAAAACGCCCGACGCCTGGCCCTGGCCGGTGCCGAGCTGATCCTGGTGCCGACCGCGAACATGATTCCGTTCGATTTCGTCGCCGATGTCACCGTGCGCTCCCGCGCCTTCGAAAACCAATGCTATGTGGCTTACGCCAACTACTGCGGCCATGAAGGCGACATCCATTATTGCGGCCAGAGCAGCATCGCCGCTCCGGATGGCAGCCGTATCGCTCAGGCAGGCCTTGATGAAGCATTGATTGTCGGTGAGTTGGATCGTCAGTTGATGGTCGACTCCCGCGCCGCCAATCGCTACCTGATCGATCGTCGTCCCGAGCTTTACGGCGAGCTGAACAAGTCCTAATCCGCTAGCATTGGCACTTCACTGTTCTGGAAGTGCCCATGCCCGCGCTGAATCCCCTTCGCCCCCACACTGAAACCCTGGCCAACGGCCTGCGGGTGACGCTGCGTCATGCCCCGAATTTGAAACGCTGCGCAGCAGCCTTGCGGGTCGCCGCGGGCAGCCATGATGTGCCGCTGGCGTGGCCCGGCCTGGCGCATTTTCTTGAGCATTTGTTGTTTCTGGGAACTGAGCGTTTTCCTGCCGGGCAAGGGCTGATGGCCTACGTCCAGAGTCATGGCGGCCAGGTAAACGCGCGAACCAGCGAACGCACCACGGACTATTTTTTCGAACTGCCACCCCAGGCGTTTGCCGGTGGGCTGGAGCGTCTGTCAGACATGCTCGCCCATCCGCGTATGAATCCGGACGATCAGCAGCGGGAACGGGAAGTGTTGCAGGCGGAGTTTGTCGCCTGGTCGCAGGATCCAGTGGCGCAACAACAGCGGGCGTTGTTCGATGGGCTTTCTGAGGCTCATCCGCTGCGCGGCTTCCATGCCGGCAATCGCGACAGCCTCCCGGTGTCGCAACCCGAATTTCAGCAGGCATTGCAGGATTTTTATCAGCGGTTTTACCAGACCGGGCAGATGACCTTGAGCCTGGCCGGGCCGCAGAGCCTCGATGAACTAAGAGCTTTGGCCGAGACATTTGCCAGCGTCATTGCCGGCGGTGAAAAGGCCACGCAACAATCCCCGGCACCGCTGATGGCGACCTCAAACGCCAGTTATCAACAGGCTGGCGAGCGCCGACTGGATTTGCTGTTTGCCCTCCAGGCGCTACCCGACTGCGCCGCCGAAGCATTGGGTTTTCTGTGTCACTGGCTGAACGCCGAGAAACCGGGCGGTTTGCTGGCGGATTTGCGTGAGCGTGGATTGGCCGAAAAACTGAAGGCCGAGTCGCTGTATCAATTCGCCGGGCAAGCCTTACTGCACTTCGAGTTCACATTGCCCGCCAACTCTTTGGCAACCGGGATTCGCGAGCGGCTGATGGATTGGCTGGGCTTCTTCGCCAGGCAAGACTGGAGCCGATTGCGCGAAGAATACGCAACCCTGCTCCAGCGCCAACAGCAAGTCAGCAGCGCCTTGCAACTGGCCCGACTGGACAGCGAACAACGCGAAGTCGGGTTATCTGACCAAGGCGTTACGGCCCTCAAGCAAGTCCTCAAACAAATCGGTGCTGTGGATAACTTCAGCGGCCCCTGGCATTTGCCAGCACCCAACCCGTTCTTATGCTGCGAAGCACCGGCACCCAACGCCGGATTGATTCGCGGCCAAACCAGCGCCCACCGCGGCCTGCGCACTTTTGCCCAGGATCGCTCGCGCAGCCGTCGTGAACGTTCGCCGATGCAATTCAGCCAGGCATGGCCGGACAACAACGCGGATGGTGCGATTTATCTGCGCTGGCGCCTGGACTCGGCTCCCGGCAGCCATCTTCAATCACGACTGGAAAACCACCTGCAACCGTTGCGCGAAGACGCGCGCCAGGCCGGTGTGGATTTTTCCTTCAGCGCGTCGGGCAGCGAATGGCTGCTGAAAATGACCGGGCTACAGGAACCGATGCCCAGCGTCCTTGAGCATGTGCTGAAAGAACTGACAAACCCTGATGCCGTTGTCTCACAATCCGAACCGACGAGTGTTGCGCTAATTCCGATTCGGCAACTGCTCAAAACATTGCCCGATCACTGCCTCGAGCACAGCACGAGCTCGGATGACCTGCAGCAACTCTGGTCGAGTGCGCGATGGGATGGGTTGGCCATCGGCTTATCGGCTCAGACTCAAGCGGCCATGGGCCTGGCCTTGAGCCGCATACCCGGCACGCCGGACAATCAGCTGACGCCACCCTCCTCGATCCATTCACAACGTCTGTGGAACACTGTCGATACCGGCTCCAGCGAGCACGCGCTGCTGCTGTTTTGCCCTACAGCTACCGATGAAATGGCCGACGAAGCCGCGTGGCGTTTGCTGGCACACCTCTGCCAGACGCCGTTCTACCAGCGCCTGCGGGTTGAGCTGCAGCTCGGCTATGCAGTGTTCAGCGCCCTGCGACAGATTCACGGGCAAACCGGGTTGCTGTTCGGCGTGCAATCGCCAAGCGTTGCACCGGCGGAGCTGCTGCAACACATCGAGCAATTCCTCAGCGGATTGCCAGAGCTGATCAACGCCATCGACGACACCTCGTTCATCGCCCAGCGCCAGACCTTGGCCGAGCAGTTTTCCAGCGCCGCATTGCCCACTGCCCAAGCTGCGGAAATGCTTTGGCAGGGCAAGTTGGGCGGCCGCTCGTCGGATTATCTGACTCAATTGCCCGAGGCAATCCTGCTGATCGAGCGGGCCGAACTGCTGGCCGCCGTAAAGCGATTGAATCAGGCCGAGGGCGGTTGGCGCTGCCTGGCGAACAGCCCTGCACCCGGCACTCCCTGGCAAGCGACAAAATGATCATTACCGGAGCTGTAAGGCGCTTTCTCAAAGTTTCACGGGCAATCCCTTCGAAATTTTGAGTAACATAGCCACCTAACTGTCTGGAACATCTCTGATTTGAGGTGGACTATACCTATAGATAGCGCTGTCTCACCCCCACCTGAAGGAGTTCAACTTATGGCCTGGACCAAACCTGCCTACACCGACCTGCGTATCGGCTTTGAAGTCACCATGTACTTCGCCAGCCGCTAATCTGCCTTGGCAGACTGCAGCTAACGCCTCGGTTATCCCGAGGCGTTTTATTTTCAGCGTTGAAATGATGGAGCGCCCATGTTTGTCCAGATTCTAGGTTCCGCTGCCGGCGGCGGCTTCCCCCAGTGGAACTGCAACTGCGTGAACTGCGCAGGCTTTCGTGACGGCAGCCTGCGGGCCAAGGCGCGGACGCAATCGTCCATCGCGATTTCCGATGACGGCGTGAACTGGGTGCTGTGCAACACCTCCCCGGACATCCGCGCCCAACTCCAGAGCTTCGCCCCGATGCAGCCGGGCCGCGCCCTGCGCGATACCGGGATCGGCGCGATCATCCTGATGGACAGCCAGATCGACCACACCACCGGCCTGCTCATGCTGCGCGAGGGCTGCCCGCATCAGGTCTGGTGTACCGACATGGTCCACGAGGATCTGAGCACTGGTTTCCCACTGTTCAACATGCTGACTCACTGGAACGGCGGGCTGAACTGGAACCGTATCGAACTCGATCAAAGCTTCACCATCCCCGCCTGCCCGAACCTGCGCTTCACCCCGCTGCCTTTGCGCAGTGCCGCGCCGCCGTACTCGCCACACCGCTTCGACCCGCATCCGGGCGACAACATTGGCCTGATCATCGAAGACCTCAACACCGGCGGCAAACTATTCTACGCACCGGGACTGGGCAAGGTTGATGCGCCACTCCTGGAAATCATGGCCGGCAGCGATTGCCTGCTGGTGGATGGAACCTTGTGGGATGACGATGAAATGCAGCGGCGCGGCGTCGGTACCCGTACCGGTCGCGAAATGGGCCACCTGGCACAGAACGGCCCTGGTGGAATGCTCGAAGTGCTGGAACAACTGCCCGAGCAGCGCAAGGTACTTATCCACATCAACAACACCAACCCGATTCTCGATGAAGACTCGCCGGAGCGTGCGGAGCTGGATCGGCGCCAGGTTGAAGTGGCGTATGACGGCATGAGTATTGTGTTGTAGCGGATGGCCCTATCGCGAGCAAGTCGGATCGCCGCACCGTCGCTCCCACAGTTGACCGCGTAACCCTGTGGGAGCGAGCTTGCTCGCGATGAGGCAGGTACAAGCACTACACCTCTATGGTTGTTCCTGGAGAACCGCAATGACCAACACCCCAATGTCCCCCGCCGAATTCGAAGCGGCCCTGCGCGCCAAAGGCGCCTACTACCACATCCATCACCCCTACCATGTGGCGATGTACGAAGGCCGGGCCACCCGCGAACAGATTCAGGGCTGGGTCGCCAACCGTTTCTACTATCAGGTGAACATCCCCCTGAAGGACGCGGCGATCCTCGCTAACTGCCCGGACCGCGAGATCCGCCGCGAATGGATTCAGCGCCTGCTCGACCACGACGGCGCGCCCGGTGAAGACGGAGGTATCGAAGCCTGGCTGCGTCTGGGCCAGGCCGTGGGCCTCGACCCGGACCAGCTGCGTTCCCAGGAGCTGGTGCTGCCCGGCGTGCGCTTCGCCGTGGACGCTTACGTCAACTTCGCCCGCCGTGCCAGTTGGCAGGAGGCCGCGAGCAGCTCGCTGACCGAACTGTTCGCCCCGCAAATCCACCAGTCACGCCTGGACAGTTGGCCTCAGCATTACCCATGGATCGACCCGGCCGGCTACGAGTATTTCCGCACGCGCCTGGGCCAGGCACGGCGGGATGTCGAGCATGGTCTGGCGATCACGTTGCAGCACTACACCACCCGTGAAGGCCAGGAGCGCATGCTGGAAATTCTCCAGTTCAAACTGGACATTCTTTGGAGCATGCTCGATGCCATGAGCATGGCCTACGAACTGAAACGCCCGCCGTATCACAGCGTGACCGGGGAACGGGTCTGGCATAAAGGAATCACCTTATGAGTTTCGATCGCAGCAAGACCCCGACCTGGCGTCCCGGCTATCGTTTCCAGTACGAACCGGCACAGAAAGGCCACGTGCTGCTGTACCCGGAAGGCATGATCAAGCTCAACGAAAGTGCCGCGCTGATCGGTGGTTTGATTGACGGTGAACGGGATGTCGCGGCGATCATCAATGCGCTCGACCAACAGTTCCCCGGCGTGCCCGAGCTCGGTGACGACATCGAGCAATTCATGGAGGTTGCCCGTGCGCAGCACTGGATCGAACTTGCCTGATTCATCGGTGCAAGTGCCGCCCAAACCTGAAATCGGCTTGCCGCTATGGCTGCTGGCCGAGCTGACGTACCGCTGCCCGCTGCAATGCCCGTACTGCTCCAATCCGCTGGATTTCGCCGAACAAGGCAAGGAGCTGAGCACCGAACAGTGGATCAAGGTGTTCCGCGAAGCGCGGGAAATGGGCGCCGCGCAGCTGGGCTTTTCCGGTGGCGAACCGCTGGTGCGCCAGGACCTCGCCGAGTTGATTGCCGAGGCCCGCAAGCTGGGTTTCTACACCAACCTGATCACCTCCGGCATCGGCCTCACCGAGCAGAAAATCAGCGACTTCAAGAAGGCCGGTCTCGATCACATCCAGATCAGCTTCCAGGCCAGCGACGAACAAGTGAACAATCTGCTGGCCGGTTCGAAAAAGGCCTTTGCGCAGAAACTGGAAATGGCCCGGGCGGTGAAAGCCCACGGTTATCCGATGGTGCTGAACTTCGTGACCCATCGGTACAACATCGACCAGATCGACCGCATCATCGAGCTGTGCATCGCCCTGGAAGCGGACTTCGTCGAGCTCGCCACCTGCCAGTTCTACGGCTGGGCGCAACTCAATCGCGTCGGGCTATTGCCGACCAAAGAACAACTGGTGCGCGCCGAACGCATCACCAACGAGTACCGCGCCAAACTCGAAGCCGAAGGGCATCCGTGCAAGCTGATTTTCGTCACCCCGGACTATTACGAAGAGCGCCCGAAAGCCTGCATGAATGGCTGGGGCAGTATTTTTCTGACGGTCACGCCAGACGGAACCGCGTTGCCCTGTCACGGTGCCCGACAGATGCCGGTGCAGTTTCCCAACGTGCGCGAGCACAGCATGCAGCACATCTGGTATGACTCGTTCGGCTTCAACCGCTTTCGCGGTTATGACTGGATGCCCGAGCCGTGCCGCTCCTGCGACGAGAAAGAAAAAGACTTCGGCGGCTGCCGCTGCCAGGCGTTCATGCTCACCGGTGATGCAAGTAACGCCGACCCGGTGTGCAGCAAGTCGCCACAACACGGCGTGATCCTCAAGGCTCGCGAAGAAGCCAGGCACGCTACCCAGACCATCGACCAACTGGCCTTTCGCAATGAACGAAACTCACGCCTCATCGCCAAAAGCTGAACCCTTCAGCGCTGCCAAAGCCGTGGCCGCCGGTATCGACTTTGCCGAACTGCAGGTCGGTCGACAGGGCCTGTTCTGGAACGAGTACCGACCTGAAGACGCGGCGTGCCGGATCTGGCATTGGCGTGACGGTGCAGCGAAATGCCTGACGCCACCTGAGTTCAGTGTGCGCAGCCGGGTGTACGAATATGGCGGTGGCGCGTTTTGTCTGACGGACGACGGTATCGTTTTCGTCAACGAGGCCGACCAGCAGTTGTATCGGCAATCACTACAAGACGAATTGCCCGAAAGGCTGACGTCCGGTGCGTGCCGTTATGGCGATCTGCAGTTCACCAACGGCCAGGTGCTGGCGGTCGAGGAGCACCGCGACCAACACCGACTGGTGGCGATCGATCTGCTCGATGGCGCACGTCACCTGCTGGCCGAGGGTGCTGATTTCTACGCGGCGCCGACGCTGAGCCCTGATGCCCGGCGCCTGGCCTGGATCGAGTGGAGTCGCCCGGATCAGCCATGGACAGCGACCCGCTTGATGGTTGCCGAGCGCCTCGCCAACGGCGGGTTTGCCGAGGCTCGTTGTGTGGCGGGCGACGGCGTTCAAGAGTCTGTGCAACAACCGCGGTTTGATACTGGCGGTCGCTTGTATTGCCTGACGGATCGCGCTGGTTACTGGCAGCCATGGAAAGAATCTGCAAATGGCCTGAGTCCGTTGCCATGTAGCACCGCGGACCATGGTCCCGCGCCCTGGCAACTTGGCGGCTGCACCTGGATACCGCTGAACGAAAACAGCTATCTGGCCAGTTGGACCGAAGGCGGGTTTGGCCGATTGGGTATTTGCGGCGACGCCAGCGCAGACTTCACTGGCGCCTACAGCCGCTTCCGCCATCTCGCCGTGGATGAGCAGTTCATCTATTGCATCGCGGCGTCGCCCGTCAGTTCAACCGCCGTCATCGCCATCGACCGCCAGAGCCGGCAAGTGAAAGTATTGGCCGGCGGCATTGCACCGCTTGCTCCCGACCAGATCAGCCGCCCGCAAACCTTGCGCTACCCGAGTGGCTCAGGCGAAGCACACGGCTTCTTCTACCCGGCGATGACCGGCGAGGCGAAACCGCCACTGGTGGTATTCATCCATGGCGGACCGACGTCGGCGTGCTACCCGATGCTCGATCCGCGCATTCAATTCTGGGCTCAGCGGGGCTTCGCCGTGGCCGACCTCAACTATCGCGGCAGCAGCGGTTATGGCCGGGCCTATCGTCAGGCGCTGCATTTGAGCTGGGGCGATGTGGATGTCGAAGACGCTTGCGCGGTGGTCAGTCATCTCGCCGAACGTGGCTTGATCGATGGCGACAAAGCGTTCATCCGCGGCGGCAGTGCTGGCGGTTACACCACCCTTTGCGCCTTGGCATTTCACAACGTGTTCCGCGCCGGCGCCAGTCTGTATGGGGTCAGCGATCCGGTGGCGCTGGGGCGCACGACCCACAAATTCGAAAGCGATTATCTGGATTGGTTGATCGGCGATCCTCTGCGGGATGCCGAACGCTACGCGGCCCGCACGCCTCTGCTGCATGCCGGCAACATCCGCGTGCCGGTGATCTTCTTCCAGGGGGAACTGGACGCCGTGGTCATCCCGCAGCAGACCCGCGACATGGTCGAGGCCCTGCAGAACAACGGCATCCTGGTCGAAGCGCATTACTACGCCGATGAACGCCATGGCTTTCGCAAGGCCGGCAATCAGGCCCATGCACTGGAGCAGGAGTGGTTGTTTTATCGGCGGGTGATGGATTTAGTGGACTGAAGCCCGCGCTCATTGCCGAAACGGTGGCGCGCCCTTCGCGGGCAAGTCGGATCGCCGCACCGCCGCTCCCACAGGTTCTGTGACATGCACAAATTCTGTGGGAGCGAGCCTGCTCGCGAAGGCGGTCTACCTGCCGACACTCAGCTCAGCGCTTGGCGATGATGTACACCGCATGCACGATCCCCGGAATGTAACCGCACAACGTCAGCAGAATATTCAGCCAGAACGCCCCGCCGAATCCTACTTGCAGAAACACACCCAGTGGCGGCAACAGGATGGCGATGATGATGCGAATAAAGTCCATGGGACAGCTCCTGATTCGGGTGGACTCGTTCGAGTCCTACAGCTAATCGACCTGTGCCGTTTGTCAGGGTTCAGCCCGATTCCTCAGGCCAGTATCTCCAGACCGTGTTTGCGCACAACACTCAGCAACTTCAGCGCCATGCCACTGGGGTGCTTATCCCCTGCTTCCCATTGCTTGACCGTGGAAGCACTGGTATTCAGGTAGCGCGCAAACACCGGTTGGCTGACATTGTTACGCTCGCGCAATGCCTTGATCTCCTGCGCGGGAATCGCATCCGGCACCCTTGCAAGACAGGACTCATCGAATTCACGCATGGTCGCCTTGCTGATTGCACCTATGGCGTACAAGGCACTGGCCGATTCGTGGATCGATTCCGATAGCTCACTTTTGAATTTTTTACTCATTTGGTATCTCCACAAACTCCTTTGCATCCAGCAAGCGCTGAATTTCCATTTCGGTCAGTCCACCATATGTCTTGGCCAACTCTCGCAAGTCGAGCAAATGCCTGGGACTGATATTGCTCTGATCTTTTTTTGCGTACAGGAACTGATAGACCCAATGAGCACCGCCCTTGGCCAGGATAATCGAGCGATGGCGGTTGGCATTCAAACGCTTCTTCCAGACCCCGCCGCCCAAATTGTCAGCCTGACCATTGAGCATTTCGGTGAATGCCTCCCGGAGTTCGTCATCACCGATCCAGGCCTTGGCAGCCTGCATTGCGAAGCGCTTTGTCTTGAACAGCCTTGGTGACATCGGCATCCCTTCCATAAAACATACCACCCAGTGGTATAGAAATCAAAACAAACGCGACAGTAATACCGTTTCGCTGGCACCGACACTCCCTGCCGATGCACGCTAGAAAGCCATTGATGTGCTAACCGCTCAAGCCGAAATTGCCTTTGGAAAAACCCGGCCACAAAAAAACGCCCCACGCCAAAAGTGTCGGGCGTGGGACGTGCGTATTACCGCGAGACGGTTCTGGAAATTGTGCAGGGCGCGCCTGATCAGACGGCAATCCCTTTACGGCACTGCAATTGCGCGGTGCGTACTCGGGAGAAGGCACGCGCCAGGCGCAGGAGCATTTCATCGATGTTGGCGTTGCTGACATTCAGCGCTGGGGTAAAGCGCAGGCAGTCGGGTTGCGGAGCATTGAGCAGCAGGCCTTCGTACAGCGCGGCCTTGACTACCGCATCAGCGGAATCGTCCGACAGCGTCAGCCCCCAAAGCAGCCCTTGTCCGCGCAACTCGCCGTGATCGTAACGATGGGCCAAACGCCCCAAGCCTTCACGCAGGTGCTGACCGGATTCTGCGACGTGATTGAGGAAAGCCTTGTCCTGCACCGTATCGAGCACTGAAAGTCCCGCAGCGGTCATCAACGCATTGCCGTGATGAGTGCCCGTCACCTCGCCAGTGTCGAAACAACAGGCCTTGCCACGCGCCAGCAACGCGGCCAATGGCACGCCGCCGCCCAACCCTTTACCGAGCACGACGATATCCGCCGTTACGCCGCAGGACTGTTCCGCGAGCAATGTGCCACAACGACCAATGCCGGTTTGCACTTCGTCGAAGATCAGCAAAATGCCGAGTTCACGGCACAAGCGTTCGACACCCTTGAGGTAATGTGCGGTGGCCGGGATCACGCCGGCTTCGCTCTGGATCGGCTCGAGCATGATCGCTACGGTCCGCTCATCCACGGCCGCATGCAACGCTGGCAAGTCATTGAAAGGAACACGACTGAAGCCTGGCAATTGCGGCTCGAATCGGTTGGTCAATGTCGAACTGTCCGACGCCGAAATCGTCGCCAGGCTACGGCCATGGCATCCGTTGTTGGCCACAATGATTCGCGACGCACCGCCACGATGCTGCTGACCCCATTTGCGCGCCAGTTTGATCGCCGCCTCACAGGCCTCGCTGCCGGTATTAAGCAGGTAGGCCTGATCACTGCCGGTGCTGGCACACAGATGTTCGGCGAGGCTGAGCATGCCGCGGTTGTACAGGCCGAAACCCGGGTTGATCAGCGATTGGGCCTGGGCAGTGATTGCATTGACCAGTACCGAAGGACTATGACCAAGACTGTTGGCCCCACCGCTCTGGGAAAAATCCAGGTACGCACGGTCATCGCTGTCCCACAACCATGAACCCTGGCCACGCACAAACACCTGTTTCGGCCGCTCGACACTGGGCATCAAGTACTCGCTGGAAAGGTTATTGCCTTGGGATGGCGGGGAGGTGTCCATGACCAGATCATCAAGACTGGGAGGACTGCGGCGCAGACTGAACAGATTCATCTGAAAAAACCTCTGATGAGGTTTTTTGCCTTACCTATGTAAACACCATCGAAGCAAAGGGTATTCATCGCGCTCTATGGCCCTGTAAGCCCTGTGAATGCGGTTAGACTAGGCTCAGACGAGGCGTTCAGCCATTTCGATTTCCCAGCATTTTCGATAAGTAATACTTATGGATTTCAAGCAACTGCGTTATTTCGTCGCGGTCTATGAAGAAGGCCACGTGGGCCGGGCCGCCGAGCGCCTGTCCATCTCCCAGCCGGCGCTGTCCCAGCAAATCCGCCACCTGGAACAAAACCTCGATGTGAGTCTGTTCGAGCGCAGCAGCAAACGCCTGTTGCCGACCCTCGCGGCCCACACGCTGTACAACCACGCATTGCCTTTGCTCGATGGCCTGCAACGGGCACGGGAAGCGCTCGGCAACTTCAAGGGTCAGGCGCTACGCACCCTGGCCATCGGTGTATTGCAGACCGTGCATACCAGCCTCGTTCCGCAGATGCTCGAGCGGGTGCGCAAGGCGCAGCCGCATCTGGTGGTGCAGATCTATGAACTGACCGGGCTGGAAATCGAGCGGCGACTGCTCAACGGTTCTCTGGATATCGGTATCGGCTACCTGCCGCCCCGCCAGCCTGGCTTGCATGGCGTGATGCTGTACGAAGATGAACTGACCCTGGTCATTCCGGCAGAGCATCCACTGCGTGAATTCAAGAAAGTGTCCATGAGTCAGGCCGCCGAACTGCCGATGTTGTTGCTGGGCGAGGAGTTTCAGATAAGGCAGATCTGGCAGGCACAGCTGACAAGCCTGGGACGTCGCCCACAGGTGCAAGCCGAATTGAACAACATGGCCGGCATCCTCGACAGCCTGCCGCACACGCGCCTGGCGACGGTACTGCCCGGGCGTTCGCAAAAGACCCATGGCAACCACGAACTGCTGTGGAAACCCCTGAGCGAACCCCGCGTACCGCTGAGAGTCGGTTTGGTTTGTCGGGATGTGCAACGGCAGCAGGCCTCGCTGGCATTGCTGCGGACATTGCTGGAAGAAGTGATAATGGCCCGGACGGGCGCTTGAACAGCGCGCATACGCTGGATGGGACAAGCTGAAAACTTTTCTTCAGGCAAAAGAAAACCCCGCCGAAGCGGGGCTTTGCAGACTGTTTCCCTGACATCCATTTCACTCCGCCGTCCTGGCAGAATCCTACGTGTCCCTGTTGTTGCTTTGCGCTTCCTGCGCTACGTCCATGAGAAGTAGATTAGCTCTGGATCCAATTTGCATCTATGGGAGAACAGCAGCACGTTATGTAAGAGAATGCTTACATAACGTTACTTCATCAGAATTGTCCTGCATCCAGCAGGAACAACGATTCGCTACCGGCCTTCACCGACGCGCTCAACGAGTGAATACGCGGCAGCAGGCGAGCGAAATAGAACCGCGCCGTGCCCAGTTTGCTGGCGTAGAAATCGTCTTGCGCTTCCTTGCCGAAAGCCGCCTTGGCCATCAGGGCCCACATGTAGGCGTACGCCACGTAACCGAATACCTGCAGATACTCGACCGACGCCGCGCCGATTTCGTTCGGATTGCTCTTCGCACGGTCAAGCAACCACGCGGTCAATTCATCGAGGGTGGTCACTGCGTCGTTCAGCGGCTTGGTGAACTCGGCGAGGTCCGCACTCGCGGTTGCGGTAAAGTGACGAATCTCGTCGGCGAACAGGTTGTAGTACGCCCCGCCGCTGCCCACGATCTTGCGCCCGACCAGGTCCAGCGCCTGMAYGCCGTTGGTGCCTTCGTAGATCTGGGTGATGCGCACGTCACGCACCAGTTGCTCCTGGCCCCACTCACGGATGTAACCGTGGCCGCCAAAGACCTGCTGGCCGTGTACGGTGGTTTCCAGGCCGAGGTCGGTCAGGAACGCCTTGGCCACCGGTGTCAGCAACGCCACCAGGTCTTCCGCACGCTTGCGGGTGGCGGCTTCTTCGCTGAACTTGGCGGTGTCCAGTTGCATCGCCACGTAGGTGGAGAACGCACGGCCACCTTCGTTCGAGGCTTTCATGGTCAGCAGCATGCGACGCACGTCCGGGTGGACGATGATCGGGTCAGCCACTTTGTCCTTGTTCTGCGCGCCGGTTGGCGCACGGCTTTGCAGACGGTCGCGGGCGTATTCCACGGCGTTCTGGTACGAGCGCTCGCCAGTGGCCAGGCCCTGGATACCGACGCCCAGTCGCTCGTAGTTCATCATGGTGAACATCGCCGCCAGGCCTTTGTTCGGTTCGCCGACCAGGTAACCCACGGCCTCATCGAAGTTCATCACGCAGGTCGCGGACGCCTGGATGCCCATCTTGTGTTCGATCGAACCGCAATTCGCCGGGTTGCGCGCGCCCAGGCTGCCATCGGCATTGACCATGAACTTCGGCACCAGGAACAGCGAAATGCCTTTCGGCCCCGCCGGTGCATCCGGCAGCTTCGCCAGCACCAGGTGGATGATGTTTGCGGTGAGGTCGTGTTCGCCACCGGTGATGAAGATCTTGGTGCCGCTGACCTTGTAGGAACCGTCGGCCTGAGGCTCGGCCTTGGTGCGAATGATCCCCAGATCCGTACCGGCGTGTGGCTCGGTCAGGCACATGGAACCGGCCCAGATGCCGGCATACATGTTCGGCAGGTACGCGGCTTTCAGCTCTTCGCTGGCGTGGGCGTTGATCGACAGGCAGGCGCCGGCGGTCAGCATCGGGTACAGGCCGAACGACAGGCTGGCGGAGTTGACCATTTCTTCAACCTGGGCCGAAACTGCTTTGGGCATGCCCATGCCACCGTAGGCCGGATCGCCACCGACACCGACCCAGCCGCCTTCAGCGTAGGTCTGATAGGCCTGTGGGAAACCTGCCGGCGTGGTGACGGCACCGTCTGCCCAATGGCAACCTTCCTCGTCCGCGGCACGGCTCAGCGGTGCGATGCTTTTGCTGGTGACTTTGCCGGCTTCTTCCAGGATGGCTTCGACCGTTTCTGCATCGACGGTTTCAGCCAGTGCAGGCAGCTCGGCCCAGAGTCTGGCGACCTCGAAAACTTCATTGAGGACGAAGCGCATATCGCGCAGGGGCGCTTTGTAGTCAGCCATGGCAAACCTCGCAAGATCTATACAGGTGATTCACAGGAAGTGTGTTTTCGTTGGGTCGGAGTGTACCCCAACAACTTTTGTGACACATAGGGTCAACTCATGACCATTTTGTTATTTTTAGTCATCAACAAAAAAGCCCGCGCAAGGCGAGCTTCGTTGTAACGGATTTATATGACTAAAGCGCAAACAACTCCGCCGGCAATTGCATCAGGCAATCGCTACCCGCCTCTATGGCCGCCCGATGAGCAGCTGTGCGTGGCAAGAGACGCTTGAAGTAAAACTCGCTGGTCGCCAGTTTGCCCCTGCAGAAGTCGCCATCGCCGCTGCCAGCATCGAGCTGCGCCTGAGCCACCAGCGCCATGCGCAACCACAGGTAGCCAAGGATGATGTAACCGCTGTACATCAGGTAATCCACCGACGCGGCACCCACTTCGTCAGGGTTTTTCATCGCGGCCATGCCGACCCTGGTGGTCAACTCACCCCACTGCTGGTTCAGTTGATTGAGCTGCGCCACATACCCGGCCAGTTGCGGATGCTCGGCATTCGCCGCGCAGAACTTGTGGACGATTTTGGTGAACCCGCGCAGCAGCTTGCCCTGGCTGCCGAGGACCTTGCGCCCGAGCAGGTCCAGCGCCTGAATGCCGTTGGTGCCCTCATAGATCGGCGCGATCCGGCAGTCGCGAACCAGTTGCTCCATGCCCCATTCGCGAATGAACCCGTGGCCGCCAAACACCTGCATGCCGTGGTTGGTCACCTCCAGGCCGGTGTCGGTCATGAAGGCTTTGCAGATCGGCGTGAGGAACGCCAACAAGTCTTCGGCATCCTGACGCGCCGTTTCGTCCGCGCTCAGGTGTGCAACGTCGAGCAACTGCGCGGTGAAGTAGGTCAGCGCGCGATTGCCTTCGTTGAAGGCTTTCATGGTCAGCAACATCCGCCGCACATCAGGGTGAACGATGATCGGGTCGGCAACTTTTTCCGGGGCTTTCGGGCCGGTCAGCGCGCGCATCTGCAAACGGTCGTTGGCGTATTTGATCGCGCCCTGGAAGCTCGCCTCGCCCAGACACAGCCCTTGCATGCCGGTGCCCAGCCGCGCGTGGTTCATCATGGTGAACATGCAGTTGAGGCCCTTGTTCGGCTCACCGATCAAAAAGCCCTTGGCCTCGTCGAAGTTCAGCACGCAGGTGGCCGAGGCCTTGATGCCCATTTTGTGTTCGATCGAGCCGCAGGACACACCGTTGCGCTCGCCCGCTTCGCCCGTCGCATCGGGCAGGAACTTGGGCACGATGAACAGCGAAATGCCCTTGGTCCCGGCCGGTGCGTCCGGCAATTTGGCCAGCACCAGGTGAATGATGTTGGCGCTCATGTCGTGCTCGCCGGCGGAGATGAAGATCTTGCTGCCAGAGATCGCGTAGCTGCCATCAGCCGCAGGCACGGCGCGGGTCTTGATGATGCCCAGGTCGGTGCCGCAATGGGCTTCGGTCAGGCACATGGTGCCGGTCCATTGGCCAGCGGTAAGCTTCTTCAAATAGGTCTGCTTCTGCGCCTCGGTGCCATGGGCGTGGATCGCCGACATCGCTCCGTGGGTCAGGCCGGGGTACATGCCCCATGAAGTGTTGCTGGAGCCCACCATCTCGCTGATCACCAGGCCCAGAGAGATCGGCAGCCCTTGACCGCCGTAAAGCGGATCCGCCGCCAAGCCATGCCAGCCGCCCTCGATATATTGGGCGAATGCCTGCTTGAAGCCCATGGGCGTTGTGACCACGCCATTGTCGAAATGACAGCCTTCTTCATCGCCGCTGCGGTTGAGCGGCGACAGCACGTTTTCGCAGAACTTCGCGCCCTCCTCGAGGATCGCATTGACCATGTCCGGGCTGGCATCGGTGGCCCCCAGCGCGGCGTAGTTGCTGTGAAAGTCGAAGACGTGGTCGATCAGAAAGCGCATGTCGCGCAAGGGAGCTTTGTACTCGGGCATGGTCATTCTCCGTCGGCAGATTTCTTCAACCTACTGCCGCCGGCCGTGCCTCACAACCACCTACCGCTCGCTGAATGCGCCATCATCACTCAACCGTAGCGGCGTCCATGCGCACGGCGCCACGGCGGTTCTGCCCGAACGCCATCACACAGTTTCGCCCGGCACCCTTGGCGCTGTAGAGCGCCTTGTCAGCGGACTTGAGCACCTCTTCAGGGGTGCGTTGATCGATCCGCTCGGCAACGCCGATACTGACTGTCACCGATACACTCGACGCCCCGGAACCGGCACGCCGCTGGCGCCCCTGATTATCGTCCTGCGGGCGGTTTTCCTGATTGCGCAGTTGAATGTTGTATGTGGCGATGGAATCGCGGATGACTTCCAGGTGCGGCAGGCACTCTTCGAGGGTCTTGCCTGCAAACACCAGGGCAAACTCCTCGCCGCCATAGCGATACGCCTTACCGCCTCCGCCGATTTTCGACAGTTTGCTGGCCACCAGCCGCAGCACCTGATCGCCTACGTCGTGGCCGTGGGTGTCGTTGAATTTCTTGAAGTGGTCGACGTCGCTCATGGCCAACACGTAGTTGCGCCCCAACCGTTGCATGCGCTCATTTAGCGCACGACGGCCTGGCAGCCCGGTCAGTTCGTCGCGGAAGGCCATTTGATAGGCTTCGTGGGCAACGGCGGCGGCGATCATCAGCATCACCTGGCTGCACATTATGTTGAGGGTGAACGGCAGGATGAAGGTTTTCGGCAACATCCAGAACAGCCCGAGCAGCCCCACCAATTGCGCGGCGTGCAGCGGTCGCGGATTGCGCCAGTATTGCCAGGCCAGCAGCAGAAACGCAGCGATGAACACCGGGTAGGACAACTGGATCAGGCTCATCCAGGCGCCATGCAAGGCGGGCCAGCGAATCTCCGACAGCCAGACCAGCAGCGCGTGCGGATAGCTTTGCTCAAGCCCCAAAGCCACGCTGCCAACCGCCAAAAGTACTGCAAAACGCGCCACCATGTCCTGGAACAGATGGGTACGCTCCTGCCAAGCCGCGAACACGCCAAACAGCAGCGGCAGCAGCAGGCAACACAAATGAAAGACCACGGCGGCATCGTCACGCACTTTGCCGTTGTCGCGGTAATAGTCGGTCTGGGTGTCGAGCAGGAAGTAGGCGATGTACACCGTGACCATCAGAAACAGTTCACGCTGGCGTCGGTAAACCGCGCAATAGGCGCCACCGAGCAACAGCACCAGGGTGGGCAGCACGTTGAACAGCGAGGTGAAGAAGACGTTCAGATCCTTGATGTACGCAGCCGCAAGCCCCGCCAGTAACAGCAGCAATGACGGCAGAAAATGACTGAAACGCACAGCGGAAGAGCGCGGCAAGGGTAAAGCTCCGACCGGTCAGATCAATAGATGGCAATGTGCCCACCACTTTAACGGCAGCCCCCCCGATTTGCTGAGTGAAATACTGAGGTATTTGTAAAAGGTCGTCACTGGCGTCCATCAGTCGCCAGTGACGCAAGGGCGATACGGTTACAGGTCGTTGTTGAACGGTTGCAGCGGCCCTTCCAGCGCTGTGCGACCTTCGGCACCGACCGGATTGAGCTGGATTTCGGCGTCCTGCGCCTGCCGGGTAGTGATCTTCGGACTGGCCGGTTTTTGCCCGACCGAGTTTTCATCACCCTTTTCGCCCTGTGGCAGTACCAGCGATGGATGGTCAAACGGCGCCCGTTCCCACGCGACCCGAGGGTCGGTAAGCCCGACTTCCATGAACTTGACCAGCGCATCCACTTCATCCGGGGCCAGGTTCAGCCGGGTCATGTCCGGATCGAGGTTCGAGCCGTTGTGCTGATTGACCGCCGGATGCACGAAGCCGCTGGTGTTGCTGGCATCTTCRCCACGCCGGTCGCCGCCGCGGTTGTAGAACTCCATCACCTGTTGCAGCGTTGCGCGACTGCCATTGTGGAAATACGGTCCGGTCAACGCGATGTTGCGCAAGGTCGGCGTCTTGAAGGCGCCATCGACCGCATCGCGGAAACCGACATTGGGCTTGAGCGTCGTATCACAAGGGATGGCCGGGCTCAAAGGCACTTCGAAGGTGCACACATCGACTTCCAGCGGGTCAGGGATCTGGCCGCCCTGCAGTACGGTGTTGTACTCACGAGTGAAGGACAACGGATTGCCCCAGGCATCCGAGCCACCGAGCGCCAGGTCTTCCGAGGTCGGACGCACCCCGGTGTTGTAGAAGCCGTTGTCATACAGTGTGGTCAGGTTGTCGGCCATGACCATGCGTTCGATCCGTTCCCGAGGATGGAACAGCAAGCGGCTGCCGGCGTTGGTCAATTCCGCACCGCCGTGGCAACTGATGCACTTGCCCTTGCCCAGGAACAGATTCATGCCCTGGACCTGCTGCTCGTTCATGGCCGTATGATCGCCCTGCAAATAGGCATCCAGCGGCGCCTGGTCCGAGATCAGCGTGGACTCATACATCTGAATCGCCAGCCCGAAGAACAACGGGAAGTTCGCCTCCATCTGGGTGTATGGCGCACCGCCCAGCAAGACCTGCTGCGTGGCATTCCACAGGCGCGGCTGGAACGCGTTCTTGATCAGTTCACGGTAGGTCGGCCGATGACCACCGGATACCGGCCCGAGTATCGAGTCGGTGGACGAGATCCGTTGCTGCTTGAGCATCAAGGTGTCGAGCATGCGCCGGCCAATGTCGGCGAAGGTACGTCCGCCGCAGGACATTTCTACCGGGCTGCCGGGAGGCCCTACCGCTTGCGAGGCGGCGGAAGCATCCTTGAGCGCCAGCCTGACTTTGGTCGCCACGCCACCGCGATCGCTGGTCACGAAAATCCCGGCGTCAGGGTCGCGATTGCCGAACGGCGAGAAGCCATTGAATACGTTATTGGCCCGGCCATCCCAGAAGTTGCGCACGTTGAACGCAGCGTTGATCACCGTTGGCGCATTGCGCCCGGTGCTACGGCGAACATTGATACCGCCCACCTGGAAGATACCGTCCGGTTGCTGAATGCACTTGTCGAACCGCGACTGATTGGGCTTGACGAAGTTGGCGTCGAACACGCCTTGGGAGCCGATGACATCATCGCTTGAATAGACAATCGCCGAGTTGCGATCCAGCGGATCGGCCAGCACGTGGGTCGGGAAGTCGCTTTTCTTCAGCAGGTAGTTCGGACCGCCCTTGCCACCGGACCTGGTGGTGTAGCTCGGCACGTCGCCCGGAATATCCGACGCGGTGAACGGTTTGTTGAAGATCGACGAGACGTTCGCGTTGGTATTCGCCTGGCCCGGGTTGATCTGGTTGGTGGTGCGGTGATCGACACCCGCGTGGAAGTGGCAGGACGCGCAAGCGGTGGAGCCGTCACTGCCGATCTCCATGTCCCAGAACAGTGCCTTGCCCAGGAGCACTGCCGCCGAGCGATTGAGCACGTAGTCGGTCATCAGGTCGACCTTGCGCCCGCCTTCGGTTCCCGAAGGGTCGGGAGGCGTCATGCCGCGCAGTGACTGCAGACCAGGCACGTCCGGCACGGCCGGAACGACCGGGTCTGCGGCCCAAACGCTCATGACGGGCAGGCCAATGGCGAAGAGTGTCATCACCATTGCACGGGGCAAGCAGGTGGTTCGAAAGATGCTCAAATAATTAAACATGACGACGTTCCCGATTCAGTACGGAGTAGTCAGGCTCCGCGGTTGCCCTGTTGCGAGATGAGCTCATCGCCATGAATGTTGCTGCTCGCTCGAGTAACCACATCAACTTGAAGTTGCATGGACAATGCGAGACCCAACTGGCAAAGCACTCTCGTGGCCCAGGCCTTTTTAAAAAATGATATTTGGCACTACTGGATAGCGCTTGATGCAACTCTAGCTGCAACAAAACATTTCAACATGAAAATTTCTACATTTTTCATTTAAGTCAAATCAAGAAACCCTACTATCAACAGCAACTGCGCACTATTCCTCAGTTCTGGTTAAACTTCACCCAATTATTGGGTGCCATTCCCCAAACAGCCCGCATCCGGTGATCACCAACGACTTCTAAAAGCCAGCATTTAAAGGGCATCACGTCACCAGACTGCGTTTTTTTGAAGCTGGCAGAGTATTTGCTCATCCAAATACCCCGGTGTAAACGGCACTTAAAAAACACCTGTAAAACCGCATCGCCAGCCAAAAAAAACATCCATCAAACATATAAAACCCATTCGTGCGCAAGTTGCACTGCGTTAGCTATTGTCTTTTTATTTATACCTCCCATACACGACTATTTTTTCTCCACCCTCTTCACCCCCCTTTTGCACACCTGCGACTTTAGTAGTATTTAACAGACAACACTTCTCAACTACCACTAACGGAGACACACCTACTAAAACTTTTCACAGCACTCCAAATTTGGGCATATATACCCACCTACTTTGGCGTTAATCACATAACTATAACTATGTGTATATCACCAACATCAGCGCAGCCCGCATTTTTACTGGCTAACAAGGCGACTGAACCAATCAGGCACGACTACTGCTAGGTGCCCCTCAGGCTCAAGGAAATGTCTCTCGCGTTTGCGTCCGTAACCGGCCAACGCAACGCAGGTGAAAGCATCCGAACGGCAAGTGTCGACCGTACACAGGCACTTACCCCGCTGGATCGAGCCCCAATTCGACACTCACGGCTTTGCGTTTTTCTTGCGCAGGATTCAGCGCATCAGCAGATCCGCGATCTCGATCGGCCGGCAATTGGTCCTGCAAGATTCTGGAGTGAGCCATGAGCTTATCTTTGTTCGAAAAAACGCTCGCCATACCGCTGCTGCCTCACAAACGATTCAACGGCATCTTCAGTCGCCATGCTCTGCTCGCCGGTGCCGTCGCTGTCGCACTGGCCATTGGTGGTGGAGATGCATTTGCCAAAAACGGAGCTGGCGGTGGCGGTGGCGGTGGTGGCGGGACTGCCAAGCCCCCGGGTTTGCCCTCGCCGTTCACGACACCCACACTGCCCGATCCGATTTTTACAAACCCGACTGCGATTCATGGGTTTGACGTTACCGGCTTTATCCAAAACATGACCCTGGACACCACCAATGCGAATTGCCCCAATACCAGCGACCCGGGCCGCTTTGGGGGGACCGTCCAGTTGAACGGCGTCACGATTGTTGTCCCTTGCAACACCGTTATGCAGATGCCGGCCAACACCCTGACCTGGGCCGACTTCGTCAGGGTTGGAACCCTGGCGCTCGGAAAATCACCGGCAGCCTACCCCTCGTTCGAGATCCATGTGGTAGGTAATACTGTCTCCAACAAGCAAATTGCCGGGCTGATCTTTGTCTCCCAGCAATCAGTCAATGCGGGCAGCGGTGTCATCACCCGGATCGACTACACCAACGGCAACCTCGAAGTTGACAGCGGAAACCCGACGCAACCCACGATCATTCAGATCAACGATCCGAATGGACGTTTTGGCCGTGCCCAAAGCCCCGACCCACGCTTCTCCGTCGATGATGCCAACCCGACCATCCATGCCGCCACCGGCTACCCGATGTGCGTGCCGCGCACGATTTCCGGGGACGATGCACTCTGCCCACAGAAAAACCGGCCACAAGTGGTCACCCCGACCACGACCAACAACTGCCGCAACTTCAGCCAGGCCGGCGTCACGCCTCCGGCCAGTGGAGAGCTCTCGGGTCCAGCGGTGGGGCAGGTCTATTGCAGCCAGTACGTCATGAAGAGATTCAGCGATGCTACACGCACGGCGACGGACCCCGACCCGACACAACAGGCACCCTTCGAAGTCGGCGACTTCATCAGCTGGTCCGGTACTCTGTTCAAGTCAGCAACAACGGGGCTCCCGGACTTCATCTCTGCACACACGATCGAGGCGAATGTCGGGATCTACACTCAGCCTGGTTCGCAGCCCAGCTACCTGGCTATCGGGGAATTTGGCATCGGTACGGCCGACCCGGCCGCAACGGCCATCAGCGGAGTAGCCCAAGAGACGCAGGACCGGATTTTCCTTGAAGCCTCGACCACCGACATCCAGACCCCGGTCGATATCTATCTGATAGATGTCAATCCATCGACAGGTGTGCAAACCAATCGCTGGATTACACCCTATGAGATGACGGGTGAATGCAACCCTGGGCTTGGCCTTGCGGCCAGTTGCCTGGGAGCCTCGGGTGGTATTACCACACAGAACACGGGGGCCCAGCCACAACGCGCCAGATTACGCGCGACCAAAGCGCCCACCGGGCTACTTAGCCAGCCGACACGTACCTTGCGCGTTGTTGCACGGTCACTTTGCGTTCCACAGCAAAGCTTATCCCAGGCCGGCGTGGACGGTTGCATCCAGAATGCGGGCAGGCTGACCGTCGCCAATGGGCTGATTGCCGGACAGTATGTGGCGCCGGTGTTCGAGTTCATCTTTCCGGAAGGTGTCAAGCCTGGCGATCCCGTCGTCCCGAACGACTTCTGGCACCTGCCGTTCATACGTAACGGCGAAGGCGTGAGTACCCCGACTGGCGTCGGCCCCCTGGACCCGACGCCATGGTGATCAAAGCCTGACCACAGCGCACAAAAAAACCGCCGCTCCCGGAGGAAGCGGCGGTTTCTTTATGAAGGACTGCGCCAGGACTTAGTAGCCCAGGTCGAAGTTCTCTTCTTTCATGTCCATCAGGTTGTTGGCGCCCGACAGCATGGTGACAACGTGAGTGCGGGTACGCGGCAGGATGCGCTGGAAGTAGAAACGCGCAGTCTGCAACTTGGCGGTGTAGAAGGCCTCTTCGGAAGTGCCGGCAGCCAGTTTCTCGGCAGCCAGACGCGCCATGTCAGCCCAGAAGTAGGCCAGGCAGGCGTAACCGGAGTACATCAGATAGTCCACGGAGGCCGCGCCGACTTCTTCGCGATCTTTCATGGCAGCCATACCGACCTTCATGGTCAGTTCGCCCCATTCCTTGTTCAGTGCAGCCAGCGGTGCGACGAACTCTTGAACCGCTTCGTTGCCTTCGTTGGTCTGGCAGAATTTGTGGACGATCTTGGTGAAGCCTTTCAGAGCCTCGCCTTGGGTCATCAGCACTTTACGGCCCAGCAGGTCGAGTGCCTGGATACCGGTGGTGCCTTCGTACAGCATCGAGATGCGGCTGTCGCGAACGTTCTGCTCCATGCCCCACTCGGCGATGAAGCCGTGACCGCCGTAGATCTGCACGCCGTGGTTGGCCGCTTCGAAACCGACTTCAGTCATGAAGGCCTTGGCGATTGGCGTCATGAAGGCCAGCAGTGCGTCGGCTTTCTTCTTCTCTTCTTCATCTACGCCGTACTTGACGATGTCGACCTGCTTGGCGGTGAAGTAAACCATCGCACGGTTGCCTTCGGCGAATGCCTTCATGGTCAACAGCATGCGACGTACGTCAGGGTGCACGATGATCGGGTCAGCGGCTTTGTCCGGCGCTTTCGGGCCAGTCAGCGAGCGCATTTGCAGACGGTCACGAGCGTATTTCAGGCCGCCCTGAAAACCGACTTCGGCGTGGGCCAAGCCTTGCAGCGCGGTACCCAGACGTGCGGTATTCATGAAGGTGAACATGCAGTTCAGGCCTTTGTTCGCCGGGCCGATCAGGAAACCGGTGGCGCCGTCGAAGTTCATCACGCAGGTGGCGTTGCCGTGGATGCCCATCTTGTGTTCCAGGGAACCGCAGGACACGGCGTTACGCGCACCGATCGAACCATCGGCGTTCGGCATGAACTTCGGCACGATGAACAGAGAGATGCCTTTGGTGCCAGCCGGTGCATCCGGCAGGCGGGCCAGTACGATGTGGACGATGTTGTCGGCCATGTCGTGTTCACCGGCCGAGATGAAGATCTTGGTGCCGGAAACCTTGTAGGAACCGTCGGCCTGAGGCTCGGCCTTGGTGCGCAGCATGCCAAGGTCGGTGCCGCAGTGCGGCTCGGTCAGGCACATGGTGCCGGTCCACTCGCCGGAAACCAGCTTGGTCAGGTAAGCCTCTTGCTGCTCAGGGGTACCGTGCTCGGAGATGGTGTTCATCGCACCGTGCGACAGGCCCGGGTACATGCCCCACGACCAGTTGGCCTCGCCAACCATTTCGCTGACCGCCAGACCCAGGGATTCCGGCAGGCCTTGGCCGCCGTGCGCAACGTCGTGGGCCAGGCTTGGCCAGCCGCCTTCGACGAATTGCTTGTAGGCTTCCTTGAAGCCAGTCGGGGTCTTGACGCCGGACTCGCTCCAGGTACAACCCTCGATGTCGCCCACACGGTTCAGCGGAGCCAGTACCTGTTCACAAAACTTGGCACCCTCCTCAAGAATGGCGTCAACCATGTCCGGAGTTGCGTCGGCACAAGCCGGAAGGCTCTGATAGTGCGCTTCGTAGCCGAGCAGTTCGTCACGAACGAAGCGAATATCACGCAAGGGGGCCTTGTAGTCAGGCATAGCGATAAACCTCTGCTGATGTAACCGGGAATGGACGACCGCATTGATTTGTTGTTGCGATCAAACAGTTGTTTGAAACATACGTTTACGCCCAATTCTTGTCAAGCGTCGATCTTTTGCCGTTCGTCATCGCAGGCTTGGACACACAGGCACACGACAGCGCAGCCGCGCTTTCAAAGCGGCCAGCCATGCGGAAAAGATTAGTTGAGGAAGAAAGACTTACGCAGAAAAACGCCGCGAACGGGCGCGGCGCTGGAGAGTACGGATTCTGTAAAAATCAAGCGAAGGTATCGATCAACGTTCCGAGCACTTCATCGGCTGCCTTGGCGACTTTCACGCCCAGCTCCGCCTGAATCTTGCCTTGGGCCATTTCGACCACGTTGCTGCTCAGGTCCGATTGCTGGCTGCGATCAACCGATCGCAGACGATCGACCTGCGCCTCGGAGGACTGGCTGGTGACCGATCGCTCGATCGTCATGTTGGCGATCTGCCCGGCGGCTTGATCGACACGGTTCAGCCCTGCCTGAAGGGTGCTCAGACCTGCATAAAAAGCGCTGCTTCCTGAGATTTCCATGGGAAAACTCGTCCTTTCAAAGGATGAACAGCGGCCATTGAAGCAGAGTGGCCGGCAAAACACTCGACAAAAACACTAATGGCACAGTGCCTTATCATAGGCAAAACCCGCATTGCAAAAACGTCAGTCCAACAGGTCCAGTTGCAAGTACTCGGCCACTGCCTCGGCCGTAACGGCCTTGAGTTTAGGCACACGCCCCAGGCACGGCGCCGGGAGGCGCTCGGCAAGGGTGGCGAGGTTTTCTTCCAGCCGCGAGGTTTTCGGGTCGATGATGTTGGCCACCCATCCCGCCAGTTGCAAACCGTCCCGGGCAATCGCTTCGGCGGTCAGCAAGGCATGGCTGATACAGCCCAATCGCACGCCGACCACCAGAATCACCGGCAGCTTCAATGCGATGGCGAGGTCCGACAGATTGTCCTGATCCGCCAAGGGTACGCGCCATCCGCCGGCGCCTTCGATCAGGGTGAAGTCCGCCTGCATACCCAGAATCTGCCGCATTGGCGCCAGCAACGACTGCACCGTCAGCGCCACACCCGCCTCTCGCGCCGCCAGGTGCGGGGCGATGGCCGGTTCGAAGGCCACCGGATTGACCTGGGCATACGTCAGCGGCAGCGAACACTCCGCCAGCAAGGCCAGCGCATCGGCGTTGCGCAGGCCTTTGGGCGTCACGTCGCAACCGGAAGCGACCGGCTTGCCCGCCGCCGTGCTCAAGCCCGCCGAACGCGCCGCATGCAGCAGGCCAGCAGCGACCGTGGTTTTACCGACATCGGTATCCGTGCCGGCGATGAAATAGGCTGCGCTCATAAGGGTTTCTCCAATACGGCGTACACCACTTGATAAGTCGCCGGCAGTCCCTGAGCCCGACGAAACTGCTCGTAAGCCTCGATCAAACCCAAAATCCGCGCTCGCCCGGTCAAGCCGCCCGGCCGTCCGGGATTGAGGTTGTGCGCGCCCAGCGCCTTGAGTTCATGGGTCAGGCTGCGCACATCCGGGTAATGCAGCACATGCGGCAGATTTTGCAGACTGACGACCCGTAAACCACTGGCAGCGCACAACTGCTGATAAACACCAAACTCCCGGAAGCGGTTTACGTGCACCATGCCATCGACCTGCCGCCAGCTGTCGCGCAGTTCAAACAACGTCCCTGCACAAAGACTAGCAAACGCGAAGATGCCGCCCGGTTTCAGCACTCGAAAAGCTTCACTGAGCACCGAGTCGAAGTCCGCGCACCACTGCACCGCCAGGCTGGAGAAGATCAGCTCGCAGGTCGAATCCTGCAGTGGCAAACGCTCGGCATCGCCAGCCACGAAGTGCGTGGCACCGCCCAATGGCCGGGCGTGCTCGAGCATGCCTTCGGCGATGTCCAGCGCCACCCCGTGGCTGCTTGGAAATTGCTCACCCAGGGCACGACTGAAATGCCCGGTGCCGCAGCCCAGATCCAGCCAATGCTGCGGTACAAAGCCCTGTGGCAAGCGCCTGAGCAATTGGCTGCCCACATCACGCTGCAACTCGGCCACGCTGTCGTAGCTTGCCGCTGCGCGGGAGAATGACGCGGCTACCTGGCGCTTGTCTGGCAAGGCGCCGGGCAGGTTGGGAAAGGATAAATCAGTCATCACCGGACTCATGCAAAAAGGCCTGGATCGCCCCCGCCACACCGTGGGGATCCTCCAGAAGAAACGCGTGGCCGGCCTGTTCAATCAGACCGATTTCGACATCCGGCAGCAATGCCAACAACTCGCCCGCCGCCTCCACCGGCACCAGCCCGTCGAGGCCGGCGAACAGATGCAGTTGCGGACCGCGGAACGATTGCAGTGCCTGTCGTGTATCCAGTTGCGCGAGCACTTGCAGACCACTGAGCAGCACCGGCGCGGCGGTGTTCGGGGCGCCACCGAGCAACAACCGCGACAATCCGCGCGGGTCTTCGGCGCCTTGGGCGCAGAGCAGTGAAAAGCGTTTCAACGTCGCGCGCGGATCGGCTGAACATGCCGCCAGAAACGCATCGAAGGTTTCCCCGGACATTGCGCTTGACCATTGTTCATGAGCGACAAAAGAAGCGTTGCTGGCCAGGGAAAACACACCACAGCAGCGATCGCCACGCCGGGCCGCCAACTCGCAGGCGAGCATGCCGCCCAATGACCAGCCGCCCAGCCAGGCGTCTTGCGGCAAGGTCGAATCAAGCTCATCGAGCCACTCTTCAAGATCGCTCGACTCCAGCTCCGGCAACGGCTCTATCTCGACATGCAGGTGCTCATCCAGGCCGCGCAAGGCTGCCGCCAGAGGCTCCAGCGGTGAAACGCCAAGGCCCCAGCCGGGCAGCAGAATCAGACGATCACGCATGGCTTGGCTCCGACTGCAGTTGTTGAAAACAATCGGCCAGTCCGTTTAACAATAGCTGTACTTGAGCTTCGCTGTGGGCAGCCGTCAGCGTGACCCGCAGTCGGGCGCTGCCGGCGGGTACGGTCGGCGGGCGAATCGCAGTCACCATCAACCCGCGTTCACGCAGCATTTGCGAAAGGCGCACCGCGCGCCCCGCGTCGCCGATCATGATCGGCTGGATCGGCGTGAAGCTGTCCATGAGTTCCAGGCCAATCTGTTCGGCGCCCTGGCGGAACTGGCGGATCAGTGTCTGCAAATGCTCGCGACGCCAGTGTTCGCTGCGCAGCAGTTCCAGGCTTTTCAACGTGGCGCAGGCCAGCGCGGGTGGCTGGCTGGTAGTGTAGATGTAGGGGCGGGCGAACTGGATCAGGCTTTCGATCAGCTCGTCGCTGCCAGCCACAAAGGCACCCGCCGTACCGAACGCCTTGCCGAGGGTGCCGACCAACACGGGAACGTCATCCTGGCTCAAGCCGAAGTGTTCGACGATGCCGCCACCGTTGGCACCCAGTGGTCCAAAACCGTGGGCATCGTCGACCATCAACCAGGCGCCTTTGGCCTTTGCCTCTCGAGCCAGCGCAGGCAGGTCGGCGATATCACCGTCCATGCTGAACACGCCGTCGGTGACCACCAGCGTATTGCCGGTGGCTTTTTCCAGGCGTTTGGCCAGGCTCACCGGGTCGTTGTGCAAGTAGCGATTGAACCGCGCGCCGGACAGCAGCCCCGCGTCGAGCAGCGACGCATGATTGAGCCGGTCTTCGAGCACCGTATCGCCCTGCCCCACCAGCGCCGTGACCGCACCGAGGTTGGCCATGTAACCGGTGGTGAACAGCAACGCGCGAGGGCGACCGGTCAGGTCGGCCAACGCTTCTTCCAGGGCATGGTGCGGGGAGCTATGGCCGACGACCAAGTGTGACGCCCCTCCGCCCACACCCCACTTCAAGGCGCCAGCACGCCAGGCTTCGATCACTTGCGGATGATTGGCCAGGCCCAGGTAGTCGTTGTTACAGAACGCCAGCAACGGCTGGCCATCGACCACCACTTGCGGCCCCTGCGGGCTTTCGAGCAGCGGTCGCTGGCGGTAGAGGTTTTCGGCACGACGGGCAGCAAGGCGTGCGGCGAGATCGAAAGACATGCAGGCCTCGACGTTCAGATCACAGAAATCAAAATGAATGCGATCCCTGTGGGAGCGAGCTTGCTCCCACAGTGTTTTGCATTCCAATCAGAAGAGTCGGTGGATGGATTTAAACCGCCGCGTTATAGAACTGCTCGCTGCTCTTCTGCTCCACCAGCGCCTGCTCGATAGCTGCCTGATGCACTTCGTCGGCGTGCTCTTCGCGGGCTTCCGGCAGGATGCCCAGTCGCGAGAACAGTTGCATGTCCTTGTCGGCCTGCGGGTTGGCGGTGGTCAGCAGTTTTTCGCCGTAGAAAATCGAGTTGGCGCCAGCAAAGAACGCCAGGGCCTGCATCTGTTCGTTCATGGCTTCGCGGCCGGCGGACAGGCGCACGTGGGATTGCGGCATCAGGATGCGCGCGACGGCGAGCATGCGGATGAAGTCGAACGGATCGACGTCGTCGGCATTTTCCAGCGGTGTACCGGCGACTTTCACCAGCATGTTGATCGGCACCGACTCCGGATGCTCCGGCAGGTTGGCCAGCTGTATCAGCAGGTTGGCGCGGTCGTCCAGCGACTCGCCCATGCCAAGAATGCCGCCGGAGCAGATCTTCATCCCCGATTCACGCACATACGCCAGGGTTTGCAGGCGCTCACTGTAGGTGCGGGTGGTGATGATGCTGCCGTAGAACTCAGGCGAGGTGTCGAGGTTGTGGTTGTAATAGTCGAGGCCGGCATTGGCCAGCGCTTCGGTCTGCTCCTGATCCAGGCGACCGAGGGTCATGCAGGTTTCCAGGCCCATGGCCTTCACGCCTTCGACCATTTTCAGCACGTAAGGCATGTCTTTGGCCGACGGGTGCTTCCACGCCGCGCCCATGCAGAAACGGGTCGAACCGATGGCCTTGGCGCGAGCGGCCTCTTCGAGGACCTTTTGCACTTCCATCAGTTTTTCTTTTTCCAGGCCGGTGTTGTAGTGACCGGACTGTGGACAATATTTGCAATCTTCCGGGCAGGCGCCGGTTTTGATCGACAGCAGGGTCGACACCTGGACGCGGTTGGCGTCGAAATGCGCACGGTGCACTGTCTGCGCCTGAAACAGCAGGTCGTTGAATGGCTGTACGAAGAGCGCTTTGACTTCGGCTAAAGTCCAGTCATGACGCAGGGTTGCAGTGGTGCTGGCGCTCATGGGCGATTCCTTTATTCAGGCTTGGCAAGCGGCCGGGGGAACGGAATACCCACAGGCACGACACGGATGTTTCGGCATGTTTAAGGAAGAGTGATGCGCTGTCAACCTCAATACGAAGGACTGGTTTACATCTGGTTAAAAAACAAACAACCATGTCTTCTATGCGATGAAACGGCCGACGGCATTGTCCCTGTCTGCACGGCCTGCGAAACCGAGTTGCCCTGGCTCGGCGATCACTGCCAGACCTGCGCCCTGCCGCTTCCGGCCGTAGGCCTGACCTGCGGATATTGCCTGAAGCAGCCACCCGCCTTCGAACAAGTGATTGCCCCCTGGACCTACAGCTTTCCGGTAGACAGCTTGATTACCCGCTTCAAGCACAGTGCAAAGTGGCCGTTTGGCCGCCTGCTCGCCGAACTTCTTGCTCAATACCTGAAACATCGCTTCGAAGACGATCTGCAGCGACCCGATGCGCTGATCCCGGTGCCGCTGGCAACCCGGCGCCTGCGCAAACGCGGGTTCAATCAGGCGGCGATGCTGGCCCAGTGGCTGGGTACGAGTCTCGATATCCCTTGCGACGAACGGTTGCTGCTGCGAACCCAGGACACCGACGCCCAACAGGCATTGAACGCCGAAGCACGCCGAAAGAACCTGCGCAACGCTTTCGCCCTGGCGTCCGGCGCGGTCGTCAAAGGCCAGCACCTGGCCCTGATCGACGACGTCCTGACCACCGGTGCCACGGCCCAGGCCCTGGCTCGCCTGCTGATGGACGCCGGTGCGGCAAGGGTCGACGTCTATTGCCTGGCCCGCACGCCCAAACCCGGCGAAACACCCTGACTTGACTCGCGCGGCCCAAGCGGCCAACGTCCTCACCATCGTTACCACCCAAAGCGACTTGTCATGTCCTTGCCTACCTTGTTGTCCCAGCACATTGTCCGCCGTCCGCAGCGCATCGCCCTGCTGCAGCACATCGCCGAACAAGGCTCGATCACCCGCGCGGCAAAAAGCGCAGGCCTGAGCTACAAGGCCGCCTGGGATGCGATCGATGAGCTGAACAACCTGGCGCAGAAGCCGCTGGTGGAGCGGATTGTCGGTGGCAAGGGCGGTGGTGGTGCACGCCTGTCCATCGAAGGTCAGCGCGTATTGCGCCTGTACCAGAAGCTGCAAGCCTTGCAGGCTCAAGTGCTGGAAGCCGCTGAAGACGCCAGCGACCTGGACCTGCTCGGGCGCTTGATGCTGCGCACCAGCGCGCGCAATCAGTTGCATGGCAAGGTGGTGGCGATCGAACCTCAGGGGCGCAACGACCTGATTCGCCTCAAGGTCGCCGAAGGCGTGATCGTCGACGCGCAAATCACCCACGACAGCACCGAACGCCTGGAACTGCACATCGGCACCGAAGTCGTGGCACTGATCAAGGCCGGCTGGCTCGATGTACTGGGAATCGATTCCGCAGAAACGCCTGGAAACAATTGCCTGAAAGGCACCATCGAGAAGATTCTCGACGCCGACGATGGCCCCAGCGAAGTACGCATCACCCTGCCCAGCGGCTTGTCACTATGCGCCCTGGCCGAGCCGAGGCATCTGCAGGCATTGGGGCTGACGTGCGGCAAACCGGTGCGCGTGGAGTTTTCGCCGTCCAGGGTTCTGTTGGGCACGCCGCTGTAAGCAAAACCGTAACAAAAGGTTCATTACTCAGCATTAAGGTGTCTGCAAAACCGCAGGGAGCCTGAAATGAGTCTATTAGAAGAAAACCAGTCCACCGACCTCGAAACCATGGTCGGCCTCAGCCGCCGCGGCTTCATCAGCGCAGGTGCCCTGTGCGGCGCGGCGATGTTCCTCGGCGGCAATCTGCTGAGCCGCAGCGTGATGGCTGCCAGTGTCAGCGCCGGCAACAGCCAGTTGCTGGGCTTCGACAGCATCCCCGCCGCCACCAGCGACTCCATCACCCTGCCAGCGGGCTACAAGTCCTCGGTGCTGATCAGCTGGGGCCAGCCTCTGCACAAGGACGGCCCGGTGTTCGACCTGAGCGGCAATGGCAGCGCTGAACATCAGGAAGCCCAGTTCGGCGACAACAACGACGGCATGAGCCTGTTCGAGTTTCCCGGTGAAAAAGACCGGGCGCTGATGGCAATCAACAACGAATACACCAACTACCGCTACCTCTACGCCCACGGCGGCATGCCGCAATCGGCGGAAGAAGTGCGCAAGGCACTGGCCTGCGAAGGTGTGTCGGTGATTGAAGTGCAGCGCAAGAACGGCCAATGGCAGTTTGTCCAGGGCTCGCGCTACAACCGCCGCATTCACGGCAACGCACCGATCAGCCTGAGCGGCCCTGCCGCCGGACATGCCCTGCTGAAAACCAGCGCCGACCCACACGGCAAGAACGTCCTCGGCACGTTCCAGAACTGTGCCAACGGCAAGACACCGTGGGGCACCTATCTGACCTGCGAAGAGAACTTCACCGACTGCTTCGGCAGCAGCAACGCCGAGCAGAAATTCGACCCGGCGCAAAAACGCTACGGCGCGGTGGTGACCAGCAAAGAGATCAACTGGCATCATCACGATGAGCGCTTCGACCTGGCCAAGAACCCCAACGAACTCAACCGTCACGGCTGGGTGGTGGAGATCGATCCGTTCGATCCGAAGTCGACGCCGGTCAAACGCACGGCCCTGGGGCGCTTCAAACACGAAAACGCCGCCCTGGCCGAAACCGGCGACGGTCATGCCGTGGTGTACATGGGCGACGATGAGCGCGGTGAGTTCATCTACAAATTCGTCAGCCGCGACAAGATCGACCACAAGAACCCCAAGGCCAACCGCGACATTCTCGATCACGGCACCTTGTACGTGGCGCGTTTCGATGCGGGCGACGGCAACGCCGATCACCCGAAAGGCCAGGGTGAATGGATCGAACTGACCCATGGCAAAAACGGCATCGACGCCAGCAACGGCTTTGCCGATCAGGCCGAAGTGCTGATCCACGCCCGTCTCGCAGCCAGCGTGGTGAAAGCCACGCGTATGGACCGCCCGGAATGGATCGTGGTCAGCCCCAAGGATGGCCAGGTTTACTGCACGCTGACCAACAACGCCAAACGTGGCGAAGACGGGCAACCGGTGGGCGGGCCGAACCCACGCGAAAAGAACGTCTACGGCCAGATCCTGCGCTGGCGCACCGAGCGTGATGATCACGCCTCGCACACCTTTGCCTGGGACCTGTTCGTGGTGGCCGGCAACCCGGGTGCGCATGCCGGTACGCCAAAGGCCGGCTCGTCGAACATCACGCCGCAGAACATGTTCAACAGCCCGGACGGCCTGGGCTTCGACAAGGCCGGACGCTTGTGGATTCTGACTGACGGTGATGTGAGCAATGCCGGTGACTTTGCCGGCATGGGCAATAACCAGATGCTCTGCGCCGATCCTGCGACCGGCGAGATTCGCCGTTTCATGGTCGGGCCGGTAGGTTGTGAAGTGACCGGGATCAGCTTCTCGCCGGATCAGAAAACCCTGTTTGTCGGGATTCAGCATCCGGGTGAAAACGGCGGTTCAACCTTCCCCGAGCATCTGCCTAATGGCAAGCCGCGGTCTTCGGTAATGGCGATTACCCGGGAAGATGGCGGGATCGTCGGCGCCTGATCCGGCCTCTTCGCGGGCAAGCCCGCTCCCACAGGATTGGCGCGATTTCAAATCTGGCGCATGACCTGTGGGAGCGAGCTTGCTCCGGGCGGCGTTCCGACGATGGCGTCAGCCCAGACACCACACATCTCAGTCCAGCCACTAAAACCCCACCGTCTGCGCTACCATGCCTGGCCGGACGCAGCAGCCTGCTGCGCGCAGGAGTCAGCATGGCCCACCCGTTTGAAACCCTTACGCCAGACCTCGTACTCGACGCCGTCGAAAGCATCGGCTTTCTTAGCGACGCGCGCATCCTGGCGCTCAACAGCTACGAGAACCGCGTCTATCAGGTCGGTATCGAAGACGCCGAGCCACTGATCGCCAAGTTCTACCGGCCGCAACGCTGGAGCAACGAAGCGATTCTGGAAGAGCACCAGTTCACCGCCGAACTCGCCGACTGCGAGGTGCCAGTGGTGGCGCCGTTGATCCATAACGGTGAAACCCTGCACGAACACAACGGTTTCCGTTTCACCCTGTTCCCCCGCCGTGGTGGCCGCGCGCCGGAGCCGGGCAATCTCGACCAGTTGTATCGCCTGGGCCAGTTGC
This sequence comes from Pseudomonas sp. P5_B3, assembly GCF_056400405.1. Classification (NCBI taxonomy): domain Bacteria; kingdom Pseudomonadati; phylum Pseudomonadota; class Gammaproteobacteria; order Pseudomonadales; family Pseudomonadaceae; genus Pseudomonas; species Pseudomonas sp. P5_B3. Next base: position 99,424 of record NZ_JBFULI010000010.1, read on the forward strand.
TCGGGCGCCTGCATGCGGTCGGCTCGACCCGGCCATTCGAGCACCGTGAAGCACTGGCGGTGAAAAATTTCGGCCATGATTCGCTGGCCACGTTGCTCGACGGCAATTTCATCCCCCGCAGTCTGCTGCCGGCCTACGAATCGGTGGCCCGCGATCTGCTCAAGCGTGTGGAAGATGCCTACAGCAACACGCCGCACCAGAACATCCGCATGCACGGTGACTGCCACCCCGGCAACATGATGTGCCGCGACGAGATGTTCCATATCGTCGACCTCGACGACTGTCGCATGGGTCCAGCGGTGCAGGACATCTGGATGATGCTGGCCGGCGATCGTCAGGATTGCCTGAGCCAGTTGTCGGAACTGATGGACGGCTACAACGAATTCCACGACTTCGACCCGCGTGAACTGGCCTTGATCGAACCGTTGCGCGCCCTGCGCCTGATGCATTACAGCGCCTGGCTCGCCCGCCGCTGGGACGATCCGGCATTCCCCCACAGTTTTCCGTGGTTCGGCACCGAGCGTTATTGGGGTGATCAGGTGTTGGCGTTGCGTGAACAACTGGCGGCGCTCAATGAAGAGCCACTGAAGCTCTTCTGACCCACCCGCCCCCCTGTAGGAGCGAGCCTGCTCGCGATGGACGTCAACGATAACGCGTGCTGCCTGGATAAACGCGTTGCCCTTGCGTTCTTCGCGAGCAGGCTCGCTCCTACAGAGACCGATGTTCACAAATGACCTACCTATTCAGGTAAGACATTCACAGACAAATCTCCTTACAATCCCCCTCTTTGTTAGCTGCCTAAGCAAGGATTCTGCATGCAAGCCGCCAACCCGCGTCGCGGGTACATTCTGGGCCTGAGTGCCTACATCATCTGGGGACTTTTCCCCCTCTATTTCAAAGCCATCGCCAGCGTGCCCGCCGTGGAAATCATCATCCACCGGGTACTGTGGTCGGCGCTGTTCGGCGCCTTGTTGCTGATGGTCTGGAAGCATCCCGGCTGGTGGCGCGAACTGCGGGAGAACCCGCGAAGGATGGCGACCCTGGCCCTGAGCGGTACACTGATTGCGGCCAACTGGCTGACCTACGTCTGGTCGGTGAACAACGGCCGCATGCTGGAGGCCAGCCTTGGTTACTACATCAACCCGTTGGTGAACGTGTTGCTGGGCATGCTGATTCTTGGTGAGCGGCTGCGACGCATGCAATGGATTGCCGTGGGTCTGGCGGCCGTGGGTGTGGCACAACAGGTCTGGCAAGTGGGGAGCCTGCCGTGGGTGTCGCTGGCGCTGGCACTGACCTTCGGCTTCTATGGCCTGATTCGCAAGCAGGCACCGGTCAAGGCGCTGCCGGGGCTGGTGGTGGAAACCTGGATGCTGGTGCCGATTGCCCTCGGCTGGTTGCTGCTCAATCCGACGGCCAGCAGCGCCCAGGCCGAATTCTGGACCACGTCCCAAGCCTGGTGGCTGGTTGCCGCCGGCCCGATCACGCTGGTGCCGCTGGTCTGCTTCAACGCTGCTGCACGGCATTTGCCCTACACGACACTGGGCTTTCTCCAGTATCTGGCACCGACACTGGTGCTGCTGCAAGCGGTCCTGCTGTTTGGCGAGCACCTGTCGTCCAGCACCCTGGTAGCGTTCATGTTCATMTGGGCCGGTCTGGCGGTTTACAGCGTCGATGCGTGGATAAGTTTGCGCCGCCGCAGCTGATCAAAAAACACACAAAACCCTACAGGCCACGTCTCCCGTGGCCTGCATCATTCGCTCCCAAGGTTATCCACAGCGTGATCCCCGCCGTTTGTGCGCAAGTCCCTGAAACTGCTGGTTTTTTGATCAGATCCTGAAGAACCCCGGCCGGTGTGGCCTGGCGGGGTGTCTCTACAGGTTATCCACAGGCGGGTGCACGTTTAACCTGGATAACCCGATCAGGGTTCACTACGCAGCACCAGCTCGACCATCAGGTCGTCCGCCAGGGTTTCCAGGCGCGATTGCAGTACGTCCAGCGACAACGTCAGCGGGACGGCAAGAATCGCTTCAGCATGGAACAACGGCTCGCTGCTCATCGGTGCCGGGCGCACTTCGGTGACCAGCCGCTCCAGGTTCACCCCCTGCTCGCTCAACAAGCGTGTGATGTCACGCACGATCCCCGGACGATCATTGCCCACCAGTTCCATGGCGATCGGCTTCCAGGTGCAGAATTGTTCGATACTGCTTTCGGCGATCAACACGCGAATGCCCTGGGCGGACAAGCCCTGCAGGGCATCGACCAATTCGTCGTAGGCCTCGGCCGGCACCCCCACCCGAAGAATCCCGGCGAATTGTCCCGCCATGCGCGACATGCGGCTTTCCAGCCAGTTACCGCCGTGTTCGGCGATGCATTGGGCAATGCGCTCGACTTGCCCTGGCTTGTCCGGTGCGAATACGGTGAGTACGAGGTGGTCCATGGCGCAGCCCTCTGGTCATGACTTTTGTTATAGAGAACCAAGTATAGGCAAGGGCTGACTCGGTGTTGACAGGTCTGACGTCATCGTCGGAACGCCGCCCGGAGCAAGCTCGCTCCCACAGGGATCGCGCAGGCCTTTGTGGGAGCGAGCTTGCTCGCGATAGGGTCGCAACCGATGAACCTGCGAACAACAAATCGTGTACAACTTTCGATATTTAACTGGAACAATCCACTGGTTTTTTGAGAACATCCTGCTCCGCGCCGTGACCGCAATGCGTCATGTGGTCGCAGAACGACGTAATTAGTCTGATTTTCACAACCGCAATTCATCATGTAGTATGCCGCAGCGCGCACTACATAACGCTGGATCGATGTCTGCCGCAGGCACGTTCGCAACCCTGAAAGCCCTGTCAGCAAGGCCCCAAGCCGTTGATCGGTCCCAACCCAGCCGCCCGTAATGGGCATGTACTGGTAGAGGGGTTTGTGGTTTAAATGGCCAAAGGCTTCATTGTTAAATTGAAGAGCTGAAAAGCGAAATAGCTGAGCAGAGTGAGGCAAGCAATGACTGAACACGTTCAAGTCGGTGGCCTGCAGGTCGCCAAAGTCCTGTTCGACTTCGTGAACAACGAAGCCATTCCCGGTACCGGCCTCACCGCCGATAAGTTCTGGGCCGGTGCCGACAAGGTCATCCATGACCTGGCGCCGAAGAACAAAGCCCTACTCGCCAAACGCGATGATTTCCAGGCTCGTATCGATGGCTGGCACCAATCCCGTGCCGGTCTGCCACACGACGCCGTGGCCTATAAAGCCTTCCTGCAAGACATCGGTTATCTGCTGCCAGAAGCGGCCGATTTCCAGGCAACGACGCAAAACGTCGATGACGAAATCGCCCGCATGGCCGGCCCACAGCTCGTGGTGCCGGTCATGAACGCCCGCTTCGCGCTCAATGCCTCGAACGCCCGTTGGGGCTCGCTGTACGATGCGCTCTACGGCACCGACGCCATCAGCGAAACCAACGGCGCGGAAAAAGGCAAAGGCTACAACAAGGTGCGTGGTGACAAGGTCATCGCTTTCGCCCGTGCCTTCCTCGACGAATCGGCGCCTTTGGCGGCCGGCTCCCACGTCGACTCCACCGGCTACAAGATCGTCGACGGCAAACTGGTGGTCGCCCTTAAAGGCGGCAGCAACACCGGCCTGCGCAACGACGCGCAACTGATCGGCTTCCAGGGCGATGCCGCTGCACCGAGCGCGATCCTGCTGAAAAACAACGGCCTGCATTTCGAAATCCAGGTCGATGCCAGCACCCCGATTGGCCAGACCGACGCAGCCGGCGTCAAAGACATCCTGATGGAAGCCGCGCTGACCACCATCATGGACTGCGAAGACTCCGTTGCCGCTGTCGATGCCGATGACAAAGTGGTGATCTACCGCAACTGGCTCGGCCTGATGAAGGGTGATCTGTCGGAAAGCGTCGCCAAGGGTGGTCAGACCTTTACCCGCACCATGAACGCCGACCGCACCTATACCGCTGTCGATGGCAGTGAACTGAGCCTGCACGGTCGTTCGTTGCTGTTCGTGCGTAACGTCGGTCACCTGATGACCATCGACGCGATCCTCGACAAAGACGGTAACGAAGTGCCGGAAGGCATTCTCGATGGCCTGGTGACTTGCCTGGCTTCGATGCACAACCTGAACGGCAACACCTCGCGCAAAAACACCCGCACCGGCTCGATCTACATCGTGAAGCCGAAGATGCACGGCCCTGAAGAAGCCGCGTTCACCAATGAGCTGTTCGGTCGCATCGAAGACGTGCTGGACCTGCCGCGCAACACCCTCAAAGTCGGGATCATGGACGAGGAGCGTCGAACCACGATCAACCTCAAGGCCTGTATCAAGGCGGCGAGCGAACGTGTGGTGTTCATCAACACCGGTTTCCTCGACCGCACGGGCGATGAAATCCACACCTCCATGGAAGCCGGCCCGATGGTGCGCAAGGCAGACATGAAGGCGGAAAAATGGATCGGCGCCTACGAGAACTCCAACGTCGATATCGGTCTGAGCACCGGCCTGCAAGGTCGCGCTCAGATAGGTAAAGGCATGTGGGCCATGCCTGACCTGATGGCGGCGATGCTCGAACAGAAAATCGCCCACCCGCTGGCCGGTGCCAATACCGCCTGGGTACCGTCGCCGACTGCTGCTGTGTTGCACGCGCTGCACTACCACAAGGTTGACGTGTTCGCCCGTCAGGCCGAGCTGGCCAAACGTGCGCATGCCTCGGTAGACGACATCCTGACCATCCCGCTGGCGGTGAACCCACAGTGGACCTTTGAGCAGATCAAGAACGAACTGGACAACAACAGCCAGGGCATTCTCGGTTATGTGGTGCGCTGGATCGACCAGGGCGTCGGCTGCTCGAAAGTGCCGGACATCAACGACGTCGGCCTGATGGAGGACCGTGCAACGCTGCGTATTTCCAGCCAGCACATCGCTAACTGGCTGCGCCATGGCATCGTCACCGAAGAGCAAGTGATGGAAAGCCTCAAGCGCATGGCGCCGGTGGTTGACCGTCAGAACGCCGGCGACGCGCTGTACCGTCCGCTGGCCCCGAACTTCGACAGCAACATCGCCTTCCAGGCGGCAGTCGAGTTGGTGGTCGAAGGCACCAAACAGCCGAACGGCTACACCGAGCCGGTCCTGCACCGTCGTCGTCGCGAGTTCAAGGCGAAGAACGGGTTGTAAACCAGCTCACTCCACAGCAATCCCCCGGTTGAAAAACCGGGGGATTTTTGTTTCTGCGTCCTGCAAATGCAGAACTATCTCCTGAAACGCAACGCGTTTGCAGCGATGTGGCGGCCTATTCTCGATGCATTCATGAACAAGGCAATTCCAAGGACCGTGATGATGAGAGCAAACAGTTTTTCGCCACCAATGGGTTCGTCGAGTACATACCACGAGGTCAAGATACCCGATATCGGAACAATCACTGACAAGGGTGCAACCTGGCTTGCCGGATACTTCTCAATCATTCGGTTCCACACCCAATACCCGAATACCGTCGCCACATAGGCCTGGAACAGGACAGATACCAGCACTGGAGCAGTTATGTCTGTTAGCAACGTCTGGAAAGGAGCTGCCCCCTTGACCCAGTAAGTCATCAAATATAAAGGAGGCGTTGCATACAGGCTCGACCAAACGACAAAGGAAAATATATCAACCACTTTGCTTCTCTTGACCAGCACATTGCAAAGACTCCAGAACAATGCGCTGAGTAGCACCAGGAAAAGTCCAAAACTTTCGGCACCACCGTGCGTTACATGGATAATGAACATCAGTCCCACCAACGCCATGAGAATGCCGGCCACTTGTATTGCCGTCATTTTTTCGCCAAACAGCAGTACTCCCCAGATGACCGTGAAAAAAGCACTGAACTGCAAGAGCAAAGATGTTACGCCGGCACTGACATCAAGAAACATGCCATAGTTCATCAGCCAACACATTCCAATACCAAACAACAAACCGTAGACTATAGTTACAAAAGTACTGACACCCTTCGGTTTCGGGATGAAAAACACCAGTGGCAATGCACAGAAAGTAAAGCGCAGCGCTGTCAATATGAATGGATCGATGCCATCAAGACTGATATCAATTACCGTAAAATTGCTGCCCCACATGATTGTCACGCCGACAATAAGTACAAGATCGCGAAATTCAATTTTCTTTATCATATCGTCCTCAATGCGATACACAGCCACACAATCCAGAAAGAGTAATGACCTGACCTTTGTCAGTGTTTTATCTACAGGAACTGGCCGCAGATTGAGCACACGACAACCATCGAGATACTCAAGCAACTAGAATCGGAGAACCAAATTGGCAACCTGGATAGTGCTACGACAGACATTATCAAACCAAATACGATATCAAATAAATGCCCGCATCAGCCTTCAAGCGCTGAACGATAACTGAATAATCGAAAGAAGAAAAAAGCTATTTGTGAGTAGCTTTTTCGCAGACGAACCAGATAACTTTAATTACAAATTATTTAATGCCCAATTCGCGTTTTACCAGTGTCAGCAGATGACTGGCATCAATCGGCTTGAGCAGAAAGTCCACCACGCTCAAATGCATTGCGGCGATCGCATCCTTCACGTCGGCGTCACCCGAGACAATGATGATTGGCAATGCCGCCCTTTCCGATTCGCGTACCTGACGGATCAGATCCAGCCCGTCAACGTGGCCCATTCGCAGGTCGGTGATCATTAAACCAATCGAGGGCTTTTTGATCTCTGCCTTGGCCAGCAGGATCTTGAGTGCCGCTTCGCCACTGGACGCCATTACACAGTGAATACGGTCCATCGCCAGAATCTCTGACAGCAGCTCCCGGGCGTCTTCGTCGTCATCGACGATCAGCACCCGTTGCTGCGGCAGGTCAGGTTCCAGCATGACGGCACTCAGCGCTTCGCGCTCGGCGTCGCTCAAAATATCGTGGTCGGACATGGCTTTCCCTATATGTTCAATACTATTCCCTGGCACAGCGGTGAGACATCGCTCAGCGAACTATCAATGTGCACCCCGTCGGATATTTTTCCAATAGCAGGATAGAGAGGTTTTTCTCACAGTTGCGTAAGGTTTTTCCGACATTCCATCACCCTGATTGCCTACCTAGACTTACGTCCAATGGGCACCCCGACCGCAGGGGTCGACCATGTCCTGGTCATCCGACTACAACAATTCAAAAAAAGACTGCGGTAATGGTTATGAGTAAAGCGGACGCCTTCACACAGGCAGGGAAAACCGCGGTGTTGCAGAACATCCAGGGCACGTTGCAATTCCTTCAGCGCTTCCCGCCTTTCAACCAGATGGAACACGCTCACCTGGCGTATCTGGTCGAGCAATGTCAGCTGCGTTTTTACGCCCCCGGCGAGAGCATCATCAAACCCGCCGACGGCCCGGTCGAGCACTTCTATATCGTCAAGCAAGGCCGGGTCGTGGGCGAGCGTCCGCACACGGCCAAGGGTGGCACCGAAACGGTCTTCGAGATCACCACTGGCGAATGTTTCCCCCTCGCGGCGTTGCTGGGTGAACGGGCGACCCGCACCGAGCACCTGGCCGGCGAAGACACTTTCTGCCTGCAATTGAACAAACCGGCGTTCATCCGCCTGTTTTCGCTATCGGATACCTTCCGCAACTTCGCCCTGCGCTGCGTCAGCAGCCTGCTGGATCAGGTCAACCAGCAAGTGCAGCAAAAAGCCGTGGAAACCCTGGGTACCCAATATTCGCTCAATACCCGACTGGGCGAATTGGCCATGCGCCACCCGGTAACATGCGCCCCGCAGACGCCATTGCGCGAAGCCGTGACGTTGATGCACGAACAACAGGTCGGCAGCATCGTGGTGGTCGATGAACTCAAGGCGCCACTGGGGATTTTCACCCTGCGCGACCTGCGTCAGACCGTGGCCAACGGCAGCAGTGATTTCAATGAAGCCATCGAAGGGTACATGACCCGGGCGCCGTTTTTCCTGTCGCCGGATCACAGTGCATTCGACGCGGCGATTGCCATGACCGAGCGGCACATCGCCCATGTCTGTCTGGTCAAGGAGCAACGCTTGTGCGGCGTGGTTTCCGAGCGCGATCTGTTTTCCCTGCAACGGGTCGACCTGGTGCACCTGGCGCGCACTATCCGCAATGCCCAGAAGGTGGAAAACCTGGTAGCGCTACGGGGCGAAATCGGTCAACTGGTCGAGCGCATGCTGGCCCACGGCGCGTCTTCGACGCAGATCACCCACATCATCACCTTGCTCAACGACCACACCGTGTGCCGGGTGATCGAGCTGACCCTCGCCGAAAAAGGCGACCCCGGTGTGCCATTCAGCTGGCTGTGTTTCGGCAGTGAAGGCCGTCGCGAGCAGACCCTGCACACCGATCAGGACAACGGCATTCTGTTCGAAGCCAGGGATGCGGCCCATGCCGCCGAGATTCGCGGCAAGCTGTTGCCAATTGCCCAACAGATCAATCAGAGCCTGGCGCTGTGCGGCTTCACCTTGTGCAAGGGCAATATCATGGCCGGCAACCCAGAGCTGTGCCTGTCCCGGGCCGAATGGGCGCGGCGCTTTGCGGCGTTTATCCGCGAGGCAACCCCGGAGAACCTGCTGGGTTCGAGTATCTATTTCGACTTGCGCGTGGTCTGGGGCAGCGAGCAAGGCTGCGAGCAGTTGCGTCGGGGCATTCTCGATCAGGTCGGCGACAACCGTTTGTTCCAGCGCATGATGGCCGAGAATGCGCTGCGCAATCGCCCGCCCGTTGGGCGTTTCCGCGAATTCGTACTGGCGCGAAAAAATGGCGAGAAGGCCACCCTGGACCTGAAGATTCAGGGCCTGGCACCGTTCGTCGACGGCGCCCGGTTGCTGGCCCTGGTCCACGGTATCGAAGCGAACAACACGCTGGAGCGTTTTCGCCAGTTGGTTGCCAAGGAGGTCATCGATCCCCTGGACGGCGCCGCGTACGAAGAGGCGTATCACTTCATCCAGCAAACCCGCATGCAGCAACATCAACTACAGACCCGGGAGAATTTTCCTTACTCTAATCGGGTCGATCCCGACAGCCTCAATCATCTGGACCGACGCATCCTGCGTGAGTCCCTGCGCCAGGCACAACGCCTGCAAAGCAGTCTGACCTTGCGGTATCAGTTATGAGCCTGTTTTCATGGCTGCGCCCGGCGAGTCCCACCCTCCCAGCTCATCTGCAACATCGGCTGGATCAATTACCGACGGCTGCCGACCTGTCTGAGTGCAGCCTGCGCGAGCAACGCTGGGTGGTGCTCGATCTGGAAACCACCGGTTTGAACCTGAACAAGGACCACGTGTTGTCCATTGGCGCGGTGGTGATCGAGGACGGGGCCATCGACTTTCGCCAGCAGTTCGAACGCACCCTGCAATATCCACAAGTGAAACTCGGCCCCAGCGTGCTGATCCACGGCATTGGCCCCAGCGCCATTGCGGCGGGCAGCGACCCGGCAGAAGCGCTGCTCGACCTGATGGAGTACATCGGAGACAGTCCGGTGCTGGCCTTCCACGCGCCGTTTGACCAGCACATGCTCGGCCGTGCATTGAAAGATCACCTGGGTTTCAAATTGCAGCATCCGTTTCTGGATGTGGCGGACATTGCGCCGCTGCTATGCCCCCAGGCGCACATTCGCGAGGCCGGGCTGGACGATTGGATCGACTGGTTCAAGCTCGAAGTCTTCGAGCGCCACCACGCCAGCGCCGACGCCCTGGCCACCGCCGAACTGATGCTGATCCTGTTCAGCCGTGCGCGACAGCAGCAGATTCATAGCCCGTTGAATCTGCAACAGCGCTTGAATCAGTGGAAGCGCCGGCAGCAGGCGCCGTCCTTCTGACCTATACGCAATCACTGTAGGAGCGAGCCTGCTCGCGAAAAATCACCTGACACCTCGGTCTTTCCAGAAAACCGTGTCATCGTTGACGATTTTCGCGAGCAGGCTCGCTCCTACAGGGGCCGTCGCCTAATTCCCATCCGACCAACGCCAATTGCTTACCTCCCTCGCCTCTGAGACAATCGCGAACAATTCTCGTTAGTTAATATTTCCCAATCGGTGTGCGGCGTGTCGTCAGTCCCAAGCCCTCAAAATGAGCTCGTCGGTGCGTTGTATCGCGACCATCGCGGTTGGCTATTGGCCTGGCTTCGACGCAACATCGCCTGCCCGCAGCGGGCCGAGGACCTGAGCCAGGACACGTTCGTGCGCTTGCTGGGCCGTGAGGAACTGAAGGTCCCGCACGAGCCCCGGGCATTCCTGGTGGCGATCGCCAAGGGCCTGCTGTTCGATTATTTCCGCCGCGCCGCGCTGGAACAGGCTTACCTCACCGAGTTGATGCTGATTCCCGAGGCCGAACAACCGTCGGCTGAAGAACAGCAAATGATTCTCGAAGACCTGAAAAATATCGATCGTTTACTCGGCAAGCTTTCCAGCAAGGCCCGGGCGGCGTTCCTCTACAACCGTCTCGACGGCCTCGGCCACGCAGACATCGCCGAGCGCCTGGGGGTGTCGGTGCCGCGGGTGCGCCAGTACCTGGCCCAAGGCATTCGCCAGTGCTACATCGCGTTGTATGGTGAGCCGACGTGAATCCGCTCAGTTCCAAACCGGTATCGGCCAACGTGCTGGACGCGGCGATTGCCTGGCAGTTGTCCATGGATTGTGCCAACCCGGTAGAGCGCGAAGAGTTCGCCAAGTGGCACGCGGCCCACGAAGAGCACGCCCGCGCCTGGCGCCAGCTGGGCATGCTCGACCAACGTTTCAGCGTGGCCAGTGGCCCGGCCCGCACGGCCCTGCTGCAATCGCGCGAAGGCATTCGTCGGCGAGTGCGCAAGCTGAGTAGCGGTGTAGCCAGTATCGTTACTGTGATCGGCCTGGCCCTGTTCGCCTGGGATCGTTACCTGCCGATCGACTATTGGCTGGCCGACCAGCGCACCGCCGTTGGCGAGCAGCGCACCCTGCGTCTGGCTGACGGCACGCTGATCAATCTCAATACCCACAGTGCCCTGGATGTGCGCTTCGATGAAAAACAGCGGCGCATCGTGCTTCAGGAGGGCGAAATCCTGGTGGAAACCGGCCATGGCGATCCCCGGCCGTTCATCGTCGAAACTCGTGAAGGCAGCATGCGTGCGCTGGGTACGCGGTTTCTGGTCAAGCGTGAGGAAGACGGAACGCGCCTGAGCGTATTGCAGTCTGCGGTGGCAGTTCACCCTGAATCCACCCCGGACGAACAGATTCTGCGCGAAGGCCAGCAAGTGTTGATCCGCAACAATGGCCTGGGCCCGGTGCTGGCCGTCAACCTCGGCGCGGATGCCTGGACCCGCGGCATGCTGGTGGTGGACAACACACGGCTGGAAGACCTGGTGCATGAAATCGGCCGCTATCGAACCGGTTACGTCGGCGTCGCACGGGAAGTGGCCGACCTGCGCATCACCGGCAGCTTCCCGCTGCGCAACACCGACCTGGCACTCAATGCCCTGCTGCCAACCCTGCCGGTGCAGATCGAACAGCACACGCAATGGTGGGTGAAGGTGGTGGCCAAGGCCAATGCCAAGCCCTGAAAAGCTTTGTGTCTGATCAACCGTCATCGCGAGCAAGCTCGCTCCCACACTGGAATGCATTTCAAAATGTGGGAGCGAGCTTGCTCGCGATGGCGGCGCTCGACTCCCCGCAAAAACCGGTTTGACCCAATACCAGCCGCAACCGACTTCTGAATCGAAATTATTTTCATCCAGCCCTATCACTTTTTGATTTTCATTCGGCACACAGGCAATTGAGAAATATTTCCATTCAGGAGCCGCTGTATGCCTCGTTCGCTAGACTCCCTGTTGCGCCGCAGTTTGCTGGCGGTCGCCATTGCCCTTTGCACCCCTTTGGCCAGCAGCCAATTGATCGCCGCTGAACAGGCGTCCAGCGTCCGCGCCTACAACCTGCCGGCCGCGCCGTTGACCAATACCCTGAACCAGATCGCCAGCCAGGCGGGTTTGGCCCTGTCGTTGAATCCATCCCTGGCGGCGGGCAAGACCTCGGCGCCAGTCAAAGGCCAGTTCGACGCAGCCAGCGCCCTTCGCGAAGCCCTGCGTGGCACCGGCCTGCAACTGGAGCAGGGCAGTGCGGGCACCTACACCCTGGTGGCCGTGCCCGAGGGTGTGATGGACCTGCCGGCCACCAGCGTGATCGGTGTGCAAGACACTGAAAGCGCCTGGGGCCCGGCACAGGGCTACCTGGCCAAGCGCACCGCCGCCGGCACCAAGACCGACACTGCGCTGGTCGAGGCGCCGCGTTCGATCTCGGTCGTCACTCGTGAGCAGATGGACGACCGCAACGTGCACACCCTCGATGATGCCGTGCGCTACTTGCCGGGCATCACCGCCAGCAGCTTCGGCAGCGACACCCGTTCCGACTGGTTGCGTGTGCGGGGTTTCGAGCCGACTCAATTCCTCGACGGCCTGCCACTGCCAAAAGGTGTGTACTCCAACCCTAAACAGGAAACCTGGAACCTCGACCGCCTGGCGCTGCTGCGCGGACCGGCCTCCTCGGTGTACGGCCAGACCCCGCCGGGCGGCCTGCTGGACATGGTCAGCCGTCGCCCAAGCGCCGAAGCCAGCAGCGAGATCCAAGTGCAATACGGCAGTGACAATCATCGCCAGATCAACTTCGCCAGCACCGGCAAGATCGACGACGAAGGCCAGTTCCTGTACAGCCTCAGCGGCGTGCTGCGCGACGGCGGCACGCCCATCGACCACATCGATGACAAGCGCTACAACATTGCGCCAAGCCTGACCTGGAACATCGACGAAGACACCAAATTCACCCTGCTCACGCAGTTCACTCGTGACGATACTGGTATCACCAGTCAGTTCTATCCGATCCAGGGCACCAAGATCGACATGCCGTTCGGCGAGATCTCCCACCACAAGAACCTGGGTGATCCGAACTACGACTTCTACGACCGCACCTACTACGCGCTGGGTTATGCCTTCGAACACCGCCTGAACGATGTCTGGCAGTTCCGGCAGAACCTGCGCTACACCAAGTCGGAGCTGTCGTTCCAGGCAGTGACCGTCAACAGCTACAACCCTGACTTTGCCGAGTTCGGGTTTGTCGTCGACGATCAAGGCAACACCGGCCGTGGCACCACCAATGTCGACGAAGACATCGCCCAATTCGCCGTGGACAACAACTTCCAGGGCGACTTCATCACCGGCGATGTCAGTCACACCTTGCTGATCGGCCTGGACCACCAGCGCAACACCACCAACTACCTCTCGATCTTCGGCACCGCGCCGGGCATCAACGTCAACGACCCGATCTATGGCTTGCCGATTGAACGTCCGGCACGCTCCACGGCGTTCTACGACTACGAGCAGAAGACCCAGCAGACCGGCCTGTACCTCCAGGACCAGATGGCCCTCGGCCAATGGCGCCTGACCCTCGGTGGTCGTGAAGACTGGGTCCACACCGGTACCACGTTCTTCAACAAGGGCGATGCCACCAACACCGAACGCGACAAGAACTTCAGCGGCAACGCGGCGATCAGCTATGTGTTCGACTCGGGCTTCGTGCCCTACCTGTCCTACGCCGAATCGTTCCAGCCGACCAGCAATGCCGTCGCCTCGCCGACCGAGTCGTTCAAGCCGACTGAAGGCAAGCAATGGGAACTGGGGATCAAGTACCAGCCACCGGGCAGCAACACCCTGCTGACGGCGGCTGTGTATGACCTGACCCAGAAAAATGTTTCCGTTACCAACAACGTGGGCAACGTGACGGTCACCAGCCAGACCGGCGAAGTGAAAGTCAAAGGCCTGGAGCTGGAAGCCGTTTCCGACGTGACCGAAAACCTCAAGGTCACCGCGGCCTACACCCTGGCTAAATCCGAAGTGCAAGAGGGCATCTACAAGGGCAATCGCCTGCAACTGATGCCTAACCAGCAAGCGTCGGTGTGGGGCGACTACAGCTGGCACAACGGCGTGCTGGATGGCCTCGGCATCGGCGCCGGCGCGCGCTACACCGGCAACACCTACGGCGACCAGGCCAACACCTGGCTGGGCAAGGCCGGTGCCTACACGGTGTTCGACGCGGTGGTTCACTACGACCTCGGTCGCCTCGACAACAGCCTCAAAGGCGCTTCGCTGGCCGTTAACGCGACCAACCTGTTCGACAAGGACTACATCTCGACTTGCGACAGCTTCTACTGCTACTACGGCGACCAGCGCAGTGTCGTCGCGAGTGCAACCTACAAGTGGTAACGCATTGAGCTGACACGCCCAATGACCAGGCCGTCCTTCGTGGACGGTTCTGGTTTTTCTGAAGGCTATGAAATGAAAAGTAAAACAATTCGCCGCTGGTCCGCGATCCACACCTGGACCAGCCTGATTTGTACGGTGTTCCTGTTGCTGCTGGCACTGACCGGCCTGCCGTTGATCTTTCACCACGAGATCGACCACTTGCTGGGCGATGCGCCTGAAGTGAAGGAAATGCCGGCGGATACCCCGCACCTGAATTTGCAGCAGTTGGTGCAGGCCGCCGAGAAGCATCGCCCTGGCGAAGTCCTGCAGTATTTCGGCTTCGAGGATGATGAGCCCAACGCGGTGCTGACCATCATGGCCGCGACCGCAGGCACCGAGCCGAACTCGTCCCACACCTTCATGCTCGACGCCCGTACCGGCGAAGCGCTGGAGACGCCATCGGCCAACGGCGGTTTCACGATGACCATGCTGCGCCTGCACGTGGACATGTTTGCCGGCTTGCCGGGCAAGTTGCTGCTGGCGTTCATGGGGATTCTGTTCGTGGTGGCGATCGTTTCCGGCACGGTGCTGTACTTGCCGTTCATGCGCCGCTTGAAGTTCGCCACCGTGCGCCAGGACAAGTCCACACGCCTGCGCTGGCTCGACCTGCATAACCTGATCGGTGTGGTGACGTTGACCTGGACCCTGGTGGTCGGCGTGACTGGCGTGATCAGTGCCTGCGCCGACCTGATCATCGCCGCCTGGCGCAACGACAGCCTGAGCGCGATGGTCGCGCCGTACCGCGATGCACCACCACTGACGCAACTCGCGCCCGCGACCCGTTTGCTCGACATCGCCAAGGATGTCGCGCCGGGCATGCAGCCGGACTTCATCGCTTTCCCAGGCACGCGCTTTTCCAGCGAGCACCATTACGCGGTGTTCATGAAAGGCAGCACGCACCTGACTTCGCACCTGCTGACGCCGGTACTGATCGACGCCAGCACCCTGCAAGTCACCGCCGTGGCCGAACGACCGTGGTACATGGACGCCATGGGCATGTCGCAGCCGCTGCACTTCGGTGACTACGGCGGCATGCCGATGAAGATCCTCTGGGCGACCCTGGATGTGCTGACCATCATCGTGCTCGGCAGCGGGGTCTACCTGTGGGTGGTGCGGCGCAAGGCTGCCAGGCCGGTGCTGGAAAAAGCGGAGAGCATGGCATGAAGCCCCGGCAGTCGAACTTCTGGAAGGTATTTGCCATTCCGACCGTCATCGCGGTGCTCAGCGCGACAGGGTTGTTTGCCGCGTTGCTCGGGGATGGTGTGTGGGATTCGTTGAGCTGGTTGGGCTTGGGCATCACGGCTGTGCTAGCCCTGCGCGGCCTCCTGCAACGCCGCTGATCCCTGTGGGAGCGAGCTTGCTCGCTCCTACAAGGGTGTTTGCCATCTTGAGCTATCGCTCCAACGCGCTATGCTGCCCGACACTGCCACCGATCGAGACGCTGCCATGTCCGCCCCGAGCATGACCCTGTACCACAACCCGCTCTCTCCCTTCGTTCGCAAAGTCATGGTGTTGCTCCACGAAACCGGTCAACAGAATCGCGTGGCGCTGCAAAATTGCGTACTGACGCCCGTCGCCCCGGACCTTGCACTGATCGATGACAACCCCCTGGGCAAAATCCCCGCCCTGCGCCTGGCCGATGGCAATGTCATCCATGACAGCCGGGTCATCCTCGACTACCTCGATCAGCAGCACGTCGGCAATCCGCTGATCCCCCGCGAAGGCTCGGCCCGCTGGCGCCGTCTGACCCTCGCTTCGCTGGCCGACGGGATCATGGACGCCGCCGTGCTGGTGCGCTACGAAGTTGCACTGCGCGCCCCGGAAAAACACTGGGACGAATGGCTGGACGGCCAACGCGAAAAGATCCGCCGGGCGTTGGCTGTGCTGGAAGCAGACGCCATCGCCGAACTCACCAGCCATTTTGATGTGGCCGCGATCAGCGTGGCCTGTGCGCTGGGTTATCTGGATCTGCGCCACCCGAATCTGGAGTGGCGCGAAGCGAATCCAAAGCTGGCGGGCTGGTATTTCGAGGTGAGCCAGCGAGCGTCGATGCTGGCGACGATGCCGAAGGTTTGACTTCAGAAAGGGCAAAACCCTAGCAGTTCTGATAGGTAGGCAATGGCTGGGAAAGGATTGATGCTAAAGGTTCGGCTTTTTCGTCCTTTGCACGGAGCTTCAGTCAATGCCTACCTCTACCCATCAACGCCTCCTGGCTCGCTACCACTACGATCCGATTGATCGGCTGGTCGATAGCGCACCTTTTCTACAACCCACCATCAAGCGTTTTAACTGTGGGACTCGCCTGAGTACTGAAATTCAAGGCGATGTACAACGCAGCATCATGCAGCATGACGACCAGCTGCTGGCGCAACTGCAGGGCGAGGGTGGCAAGGTGATCACCACGCTGCTGGCGACTGATCAACAACGTTCAATATTGAACGCGCTCAATGCAAACCAGCCTCATCCCCTCGMCTACGAGCCCTATGGCCATCGAACACCAGAAAGTGGATTGCTCAGCTTGCTCGGATTCACCGGCGAACGACCGGATCCGGTGACCGGACATTATCATTTGGGAAGTGGGTATCGGCAGTTCAATCCAGTGTTGAAGCGGTTTAACAGCCCGGACACCTGGAGTCCGTTCGGGGAGGGTGGACTCAATGCCTATATGTACTGTGGCGCAGATCCAATAAATCGGAGCGACCCGACAGGACACTTTGGCGTAGGTGTTCTAAAGATAATAGGGTTGGGTCTTAGTGCAGCGGGCGGCGGGATCTCTCTAGTGGGGACGATGCTTGACAATGATACTACCGAATATATTGGATTGGGCATTATGGCGGCAGGTACAGCTTTGTTTGCCGGGGCGACATTCTATAAGAAAATTAATTCTCGTGTCACACGCATTATAGGGAACCGCCCTCCTCCTTCATACGATGATCTACTTCCTGCTGGCCACCAAAACCTTTCACGACCTGTCATAGTGAGTGCGGACATAGAGATGCACAGTTTACCTCGCACCTCCTCTACTTCTTCCAACTTTTCACTCCCCCCCACCTATGATGAGGCCATGAGAAGGGGCAGTTTGCCTCAGCTCACTTCAACTGTTCGCCGTAGCACCAATCAAGCAGGCTCTTTAGTAGCCCCCTCATCGTCACCTAGAGGCAGCTTGCAGTTCGAAAATGCAGCGAATATTCGAGGCGAAAGGACAAATTGAAGAATAAAAACATGCCTTGAGCTGGCTGCAACTAACTAAGGCGACCTAACTAAGGTGACCCCAACTAAGGTGACAGATTTATTTAAATAAAAACATAAAACAAGCGGGCAGGTGTTAACCCAAAAATCTGTCCCGCTTCGTTTTTTGCGAACATTTCTCCAGTATTATTTCTTCTCGGCTCAACTCCCCTGTGGGACTGAGCCTGCTCGCGATAGCAATATCAACAACGACCGACTACCTCAATCATTCCTGAGCCTGCTTCATCCCCAAACAATCAATCGACCGATCAACCATGGCCTTGGCGATCTCCAGCAAATGCCACACGGAAAAGACCATGGTCCTGTCTGCGCCTTTCAGGTGGTCACCGCACTGATAGGCAGTGACAGAGGCACAGCGCAGCAGGTCGGCGACATAGAGTTGGCTGTCTTCGAAACTCACGTCATCACTGACGTTGTAAAACCGGAGCTCATCCGGTGCCGACGGCTGTTCGCCGGTCAGGTAGAAGTCGATTGCCCGGTAGAGTGCTGAGCGGTCTCTGAGCAGATCGTCGTTTCTGGTTGCATTGGAGGGTGGATCGGGGACTGGCTTTTTCATTGGTAAAACTCCAAGGTGATAGTAGGAGCCAACCGATTTCGCGACTAAACGAGAGGGGTGGCGGCTGCGCACAGGTTAGTCGACCGGTCACCTGGAACCCGGCGCACCCGAAGGTGCCCTGCGCACAGCCACCATAGATTTCAGGCGATAAAAAACACCTGAACAGAGAGGTAGCGCTGTACGCCAAGTGATAGCCGGGCGACTAAACCCGATCACTGATGAGCAGTGACGGACGAAGACTAGGCACGGAAATCGGTCGGCGCAAGCGTGCGAAATAATCTAGGAAACGTCCTGCAAAAGGAAGGGATTAGCGCTGTAGGAGGCCAGTTTTTCCTGTAGGAAAACTTACTTTCCGACGAGAGAAGAACCCTGTCTGGGTCAACAACGGGAGAGAAGTTTGACTCTGGGAACGATGTCCAGAGAGGAAGTTTTAGCTAGCTGTACTTGCCTCATCGCGAGCAGGCTCACTCCTACTTTTGATCCGTGAAACATGCACGCCTTGTGTTCGCTTGAGATTCTTGAGGGCTTGCAGAAAGGGCAAACCCCTAACAGTTCTGATAGTAGGCAACGACTGAAAAAGGAACGAAGCTGAACGCTCGGCTTTTGGACCTTGCAAGGAACTCAGTCAATGCCTACCCCTACCCGCGAAACCGTCTTGAGTCGCTACCACTACGACCCACTCGATCGCCTGGTCGATAGCACCTCCCTTGAACATTCCACCATCCAGCGCTTTTACTGCAAGACCCGCCTGTCCTCCGAAATACAAGGCACAGTGCAGCGCACTGTCGTGCAGCACGACGACCAACTGTTGGCGCAGCAGCAGCGCGAGGGCGGCAAGGTCGCTGCCACGTTGCTGACCACCGACCAACAACGTTCGGTATTGAATGCGCTGGACGCGACTCAACTCAATGCCCTCTCCTACTCACCCTACGGCCATCGTCCACGAGAAAACGGGTTGCTCAGTCTGCTCGGTTTTAACGGCGAACGGCCGGATCCGGTGACCGGGCATTATCATTTGGGGAATGGGTATCGGCAGTTCAATCCGGTACTGATGCGGTTTAACAGTCCGGATAGTTGGAGTCCGTTTGGGGCCGGGGGGCTGAATGCTTATGGGTATTGCGCGGGAAATTCGATTAACCACAGTGATCCGACGGGGCATACAATTTCAGCACTTTCGAGATTAGCACCGCCACCTCCACCGAGACCCGTAAATCTAGGGTTTCAAAGAGCAAGAGGTGCCACTACATCTAAACCACTGATGAAATCTTCTACAACAGCCTCACCGAAAAATAGTCAAGCCCTGACAAAAAGAAGACACTCCGACACATTCGACTCGTTAGCGGCCAATGAGCGAAAAATTAATGACGCCATTATTAATAACACTCAAAAATATGACCTGATTGGCTATCACGGCTCAACAGAAGAACACACAAAAAGTTTGGCAACAGGTTTAAGTGCCAAATATATGGGCTCACGAAATGGCACCGATAGTGGGCGGGGTTTCTACGTAACCCCAGACTACGAATCAGCTGTAGGATGGGCTACAGTTTCGAAACGAGCAGAATCCAGTTCACCAAAAATATTCGGCGCTTACACGAGGAACTTTGAAACTCTTAAGCCAGGTCGTGACTACAGCGTCAACACTGAACTTAACTCCGCACTAAAAAATCATGTGCAAATTATTATAAAAGAACCTGCCTATAGCTCTGTACGTATAAAAGCCATCCAAAACAAACAAAGTGCCATTCGACTTCACTCACATGAAGCGCCGTTTTAATCCGGCGCATCGCCTGTGGGAGCATCAGCAATAGACCTCTTGGCTCCCATCATTCAACAATCCGGTTTATCCGCTGTAAATCTTCTCGCTGGATTCACCGCTGCCCCAAACTCACGCAACGCCTTCGCCCCAATCAGCAACGGATAATTAAAACTACTGCGATCAGTCAGATTGACCTCAACCGTGCGCTTGACGTTACCCAGGCACAGCTCCAGATCGACCACTGGACGCTTCGTGGGAGCGACTACTTCGCTGTCATCTTCCTCCTCTTCGGAACGGGTCTTAATCTTGCTGATGCGCGCTATCTTGTGTTCGTAGACCTGATTGCCCGCATCCTTGGTGCCGAGGCGGAAACGCACCCAATCTTCGCCGTCACGCTTGAAAGTTTCGATGTCTTTGGCCGACAGCGACGCGGTCAGGGCGCCGGTGTCCATCTTCGCCTTGAGGACCTTCCCGCCGATTTCCGGCAGGGCAATGTATTCGTAACGCCCGTACAGGGTCGGCTCGGCGGCCATGACCGGCAGGGCGATGAGAGAGAGCACTGCAAGAAGGGATTTCACGTGATGGGTTTCCATGAGAGTAAGCAGTCGGATTTTAGACCGTCGTTCGCTTGATCGTTCCCACAAGGTTACCGACCCGAAAGTGAAACATTCGTCACCGCCGATTTGGCCTGTCGTCCGAAGCTGCTTATCATTGCGCGCCCAACCGCCTCCACGAGTGACTTATGCGCCGCCTGCTCACCGGCTGTTTCGTGACCCTGCTGCTTGTGCTCAACACCCTGATCCTGATCGGGCCACTGCTGGTGTTTGCCCTGCTCAAGCTGGTCCTGCCCGGCCGTTTTCGCGATTACGCCTCATGGGTGGTGATGTGGATCGCCGAGACCTGGTCCGAGATCGACAAGCTGATCTTCCGCCTGTGCATCCCCACCCAATGGAACATCCGTGGCGGTGACGATCTGCGCCGTGATACCTCGTACCTGGTGATCAGCAACCATCAATCCTGGGTCGACATCCCGGCGCTGATCCAGACGCTGAACCGGCGCACGCCATTCTTCAAATTCTTCCTCAAGAAAGAACTGATCTGGGTGCCCTTCCTGGGCCTGGCGTGGTGGGCGCTGGATTACCCGTTCATGAAGCGCTACAGCAAGGCGTTCCTGGCCAAACACCCGGAACTGGCGGGCAAGGATCTGGAGATCACCAAACAGGCCTGCGAGCTGTTCAAGCGCCAACCGGTAACCGTGGTCAATTATCTGGAAGGCACGCGGTTCACGTCGGCCAAACGCGCTCAACAGCTATCACCGTTCAACCACCTGCTCAAGCCCAAGGCTGGCGGCGTGGCGTTTGTACTGGCGGCGATGGGCGAACAGCTGGATGCGATTCTCGATGTGACGGTGGTTTACCCGCAGCAGAAGATTCCGGGGTTCTGGGACTTGATCAGCGGCGATGTGCCAAGGGTCATCATCGAAATCCGAACCCGCGATCTCGACCCGGCACTGTGGCAGGGCGATTACGAAAACGATCCGCTGTTTCGCGAGAAGGTCCAGAACTGGGTCAACCAGCTCTGGATCGAGAAGGATCAGCGCATTGCTGAACTGAAAAGCGAGCGCCGCTGAATCAACTGCCGGTGCCGGCACCCCAGATCCCGCCCAGGCTGCTCAGCAGCGAACCGCCGACGCCCTGCTGGCCGAGGTATTGCAGGAGCACCGGGGTAAACAGGCCGATCATGCCGCTGTCCATGCCCAGGGCGCTGAAGGCGTTGTTCAGGTCGTTGGTGTTCTTGACGTTACCCAGGGCATTGTTCAGCCCTGCGGCTTTGCCGCTGGAGCCGAGCAGACCGGCCAGTGCACCCAACTCACCGCCGCCCGAGAGCATGTCGATGCCCGGCACGCTTTTGGCCAGTTCCGAGTAGTCGGTTGAACTCAACTGGTTCTTCGCCAGCCCCAGCATCGCCCCGGCGCCGCCGATGGCTTGTTGTGGGGTGATGTTCAATTCACTGAGGGTGCTTAGCAGGTCGGCTGTCTGCGGCGCCGGTGCGGCAGTCGCGGCCGCGTCACCACCCTTCATGCCCGAAATCGCATTGGCCGCATCGCTCAGGCTGAACTGCGCAAAGGCAGGGCTGGCGGACAGTGCCAACAGCGAAGCCAATGCAATGCCGCGTGAAATCTTCATCCAGACATCCTCTTGAGCCATGAAACCATCCGAAAACCGGCGGTAAAACTGCCGGTTTGACCAGATATCCTCAATCATGTTCCTTACCGCGCATCCGTTTTTACCCCGGTCACGTATAACAAACGTTAAACCCTGGATGCCGCGAGACGAATAAAGCGCCAACACAACCTATCAATACTGATAGTACCCACCGCAGTTCCACTCCCCCAACATGACGACTCCAAACCATGTAAAGGAGTACATCATGATACGTAAAACACTCGCGGCAAGTGCCGTACTACTGTCGGTATTCACAGCCAACGCCCTTGCGGCAACCACTATGTGTCCGTCAGTTGCAAGCATCACACAAAAGCAGGAGGAACAAGGCTACAGCTACTCCGCCCCCGGGCCGAACGGCCGCGTCTGGGTAGGTGAAAACCCCTATGCCAGCGAGGGAGATCTTGAAACCTTCGTATTCACCGGAGCGCTCTACCGGACCGTCAGTTCCGAAGGTAATACGGATGTAGTTTCGTGTGATTACGAGGGTGACGACTGGTACGCGTTTGCCAGGATGACGTTGTACTCCTTCAGAGAGTGGGCTCCCGTCAAGGGCACAAAATGGGAGGCGCAACCCATTAAAGAAAAGGCCGGCGCGTCCAACAAAGCCAAGTCCGTTGAACACTGCGATTCACGGGTCGAAAAGGAATGTGAGTTCAACTACAGAGTCCTGACCATGCCACCAACAGGCCATTGAACACAAAAAAGGGCGACCCCGGTCGCCCTTTTTTAGCCCAACGCTTTACGCCGCGCTGAACATCTTGTGCGGATCGATCACAAACTTCTTCGGCACGCCGGCATCAAACTCACCATACCCCTGCGGAGCCTGATCCAGGCTGATCACCTGAACGCCCACCACTTCGGCGATGTTGATGCGATCCCACATGATCGCCTGCATCAGTTGGCGGTTGTACTTCATTACCGGGGTCTGGCCGGTATGGAAGCTATGGGACTTGGCCCAGCCCAGGCCGAAGCGGATGCTCAGGCTGCCCATTTTCGCGGCGGCGTCCACGGCGCCCGGGTCTTCGGTCACGTAGAGGCCGGGGATGCCGATCTTGCCTGCCACTCGCACCRCGCCCATCAGCGAGTTGAGCACAGTGGCCGGGGCTTCGTGTTTCACGCCGTCATGGCCATGGCCACGGGCTTCGAAGCCAACAGCGTCGATGGCGCAATCCACTTCCGGCTCGCCCAGCAGTGCAGCGATCTGTTCGTGCAGCGGCGTTTCCTGGGACAGGTCGGCGATTTCGAAGCCCTGGGCCTTGGCGTGAGCCAGGCGAACGGTGTTGACGTCCCCGACGATCACCACCGCCGCACCCAACAGACGGGCCGAAGCGGCTGCCGCCAGGCCGACCGGACCGGCACCAGCGATGTACACGGTGCTGCCCGGGCCAACGCCAGCGGTCACGGCACCGTGATAGCCGGTCGGCAGGATGTCGGAGAGGCAGGTCAGGTCGCGGATTTTTTCCATGGCCCGGTCGCGATCCGGCAGCTTCAGCAGGTTGAAGTCGGCGTACGGCACCATGGCGTATTCGGCCTGGCCACCGGTCCAGTCGCCCATGTCGACATAACCATAAGCTCCACCGGGACGCGCCGGGTTGACGCTCAGGCACACGCCGGTGTGCATCTCTTTGCAGGAACGGCAGCGCCCGCAAGCCACGTTGAACGGTACGGACACCAGGTCGCCGATATTCAGGTTCTCGACGTCGCTGCCCTTCTCGATCACTTCGCCGGTAATCTCATGGCCCAGCACCAGGCCGGTTTGCGCTGTGGTACGCCCGCGCACCATGTGCTGGTCGGAACCACAGATGTTGGTAGACACCACACGCAGGATGACAGCGTGTTCAATCTTCCTGCCGCGCGGGTCCTGCATTTTCGGATAGTCAATACTCTGCACTTCGACCTTGCCAGCGCCGAGATACACCACTCCACGATTACCAGACATGCTTTCACCTCGATGTTGTTTTTATGAAACCGCGTTGCCCAGGCAGGCAGCGCGTTAAGTGCTCGGGTTATTGCCTATGTGTCTTGTGTTGCTTGTCAGGGCTTCATCGCGAGCAAGCTCGCTCCCACAGTGGGCCGGGGCGGACACTAGGTTTGTAAACGACACAAAACCCTGTGGGAGCGAGCTTGCTCGCGATGGCGATCTAGAGAACGACTGTTCTGTTCGCGTTCAAAAATACGCGTCTCTCAATGTGATACCCGACGGCCCGCGCCAGCGTCAGCCCTTCGATATCCCGCCCCTTGGCGATCAAGTCTTCCGGGTAGTGGCTGTGGTCCACTGCCTCCACGCCCTGGGCAATGATCGGACCTTCGTCCAGGTCGTTGTTGATGTAATGCGCCGTGGCGCCCACCAGTTTCACGCCCTTGTTGTAGGCCTGGTGATAGGGCTTGGCGCCCTTGAACCCGGGCAGCAGGGAGTGGTGGATGTTGATCGCCTTGCCATCGAGCTTGCGGCACAGCTCCGGCGACAGCACTTGCATGTAGCGTGCAAGGATCACCAGTTCGGCGCCGGACTCTTCGATCACCTGCCACACCTGACGCTCTTGGGACGGCTTGTCGTTCGGATCCAGCGGGAAGTGGTAATACGGAATCTGGTGCCAGTCGGCCAGCGGCTTGAGGTCCGGGTGGTTGGAGACCACGGCGGCCACGTCCATCGACAACTGGCCGATGCGCTGGCGATAGAGCAAGTCGTTGAGGCAGTGATCGGCCTTGGAGACCATGATCACCACTTTCGGCCGATAGTTCGGCGCGGTCAGTTCGAAGATCATGTCAAAGGCTTCGCCACGCTCGGCCAGGCCCGCGCGGAACGACTGCTCGTCGAAACCGTCAGGCTGGCGGAATTCCACACGAATGAAGAAACGGCCCGAGAGCCGGTCATCGAAGGAGTGGTGCTCGGTGACGTAGCAGCCCTGCTCGAACAGAAAGCGGGTCACCACGTCCACCGTGCCGAGCAGGCTTGGGCAGTCGGCGGTCAGAATCCATGTGTCTGGGGCGCGGCTCATGGTGCGGTGACTCCTGAGAAATCGGTGGATGCCTACTGTAGGAGCGAGCCCTGCTCGCGATGGAGGCCAACGATGACGCGTACTGTCTGATTCAACGCGCTGCCTTGAAGTCCATCGCGAGCAGGCTCGCTCCTACAGTGACGGTGGTGATCAGGCCTGAACGCTCAGCCCATACTCGGCAGAAGCATCCTGCAACCACAACCACCAGTAATCCGAGAAGCTGCGACGAATCAGCAGTTCCCAGGTGTCTTCAGCGGTGTGACGGATCATCAGTTGCGACTTGGCGAATACCGTGCCGACAGCTTTGCCCACCGGGAAGTTGTTCGGGTGCACGTCGTAGCTGGTGGACTTCATCAGCACCTGGCGCACGTTCGGGCCGCTCAGTTCGAGGAGTTGCTGGCCACCGCTGACGTTGACGATTGCAATGTGCAGATCGCCCAGCGCTTTGCGCAGTTTCTGCTCGGCGGCAAGCTCTTCACCGGTCGGCACGATCAGCAGCCACTCATCCGGCCCCATCCATTGCAGGCTGGTTTCGCCTTTGACGATGACGCTCAGCGCGCCCGGCAATTCGATGCCAAGGGCCTTGTGCACGCCCGCGGCAAACGCGGCATCGTGGCCATCGCCACGAATGGTCAGGTGGCCGAGGAGTTTTTTCTCACGCACGGTCACGCCGGCGTTCTTGCGACCCTTGCCCACCAGGCTGGCGAGATCGGCGTGATGCAGCGACGACTCGGCCTTGGCCCCGGAGGTTGGGCGTTGTTGGTAAACATTGGCTGCGGTCATAAAGCACCTGTCTTGAATTTTGTTGGTTCCGGCCCTTGTGGTGGCGCTTCTGCCGCCATCGCGAGCAAGCTCGCTCCCACAGTGGACTGATGCCTGACACAAATTTTTCTGGCGACTTCAATCCTGTGGGAGCGAGCTTGCTCGCGATGGCGGCAGCTCACACTCCACAGGACCCGAAGCCTTTACACGTTCTGGCGTTCGCCCTTCGGATCGAAGAACACCGAAGGAACGATTTCCGCCTCGATCACGCTGCCGTCGGCCAGCGGTGCGAACACGCGCTCGCCCATGCGGTTCAGGCCGCCCTTGACCACGCCCATGGCGAACGAATAGCCCAGGGAGTTGTGCAGGTAACTGGAGGTCACGTGACCCACCATGGTCATCGGGATCGCCTGCTTGGTGTTGAACACCAGCTGCGCGCCTTCCGGCAGCCATTTGTTCGGATCGATCGGCTTGAGGCCAACCAGTTGCTTGCGCTGATCACGCACGCAGTCTTCACGGTTCATGCCACGCCAGCCGATCCACGAGAACGGTTTGGTGCGACCGACACACCAGCCCATGTTCAGGTCGTCCGGGGTCATCGAGCTGTCAGTGTCCTGGCCGACGATGATGAAGCCCTTCTCGGCCCGCAGCACGTGCATGGTTTCGGTGCCGTACGGCGTCAGGTTGTACTTCTTGCCGGCGTCGACGATTTTTTCCAGCACGCCCATCGCGTAGTCGGCCTGCACGTTGACTTCGTACGACAGCTCGCCGGTAAACGAAATCCGGAACACCCGCGCCGGCACACCGCCGACCAGACCTTCTTTCCAGGTCATGAACGGGAAGGCTTCGTTGCTCAGATCGATGTCGGTGACTTCGCTGAGCAGCTTGCGGCTGTTCGGCCCGGACAGGGTCATGGTTGCCCAGTGGTCGGTGACGGAGGTGAAGTACACCTTCATGTCCGGCCATTCGGTCTGGTGGTACAGCTCCAGCCATTGCAGGACGCGCGCCGCGCCGCCAGTGGTGGTGGTCATGACGAAATGGTTGTCGGCCAGGCAAGCCGTCACGCCGTCGTCGAAGACCATGCCGTCTTCTTTGCACATCAGGCCGTAGCGCGCCTTGCCCACGTCGAGCTTGGTCCAGGCGTTGGTGTAGACGCGGTTGAGGAACTCGCGCGTATCCGGGCCCTGGATGTCGATCTTGCCCAGGGTCGAAGCGTCGAGCAGGCCGACGCTGTCGCGCACGGCTTTGCACTCACGCTTCACTGCCGCGTGCAGGTCTTCACCGGATTTCGGGAAGTACCACGGACGTTTCCACTGGCCGACGTCTTCGAACTCGGCGCCGCTCTTCAGGTGCCATTGATGCAGTGCGGTGTAGCGCACCGGCTCGAAGATGTGCCCACAGTGGCGACCGGCCACGGCGCCAAAGGTCACCGGCGTGTAGTTCGGACGGAACATGGTGGTGCCCATCTGCGGGATGGTCACGTTCAGCGAGCGGGCAGCGATGGCCAGGCCGTTGACGTTGCCGAGCTTGCCCTGATCGGTGCCGAAGCCCAGCGCGGTGTAGCGCTTGACGTGCTCGACCGACTCGAAGCCTTCGCGGGTCGCCAGTTCGATGGCGGCGGCGGTGACGTCGTTTTGCAGGTCGACGAATTGCTTCGGCGCCCGTGCGGTGTTCTTTTCATGCGGCACCTGGAACAGCGCCAGGGTCGGCTCTTCGAGACGGCTCAGGGCTTTCGGCAGTACGCCTTCGACGGTCTGGAACCCGGCTTCAGCGGCGGCGCGGGCGCCACCTTCAAAACCGTCGGCCAGAGAATCGCCAAGGCCGTAGACGCCGTTAATGCCGCCGACGCACACGCGTTTCTGCGGCGCTTCACCCGGTACGAAACCGAGGATGTCTTCGCGCCAGATCGGCTTGCCACCCAGGTGCGAAGCCAAGTGAACCACCGGGCTGTAACCACCGGAGCTGGCCACCACGTCGCAGTCGAGCCATTCGCCTGGGCTGGTCACGGTGTGGGCTTTGACATCGATGGCAGCCACACGGGCAGCGGTCACGCGCTTGCTGCCACGGGCCTCGATCACGGCGCTGCCGGTGAGAATGCGGATACCTTTGGCGCGTGCTTCTTCCACCAGCGCGCCACGCGGGTTGCTGCGGGCATCGGCGATGGCCACCACTTGCAGGCTGGCATCGAGCCAATCCAGGGCAACGCGGTAGGCGTGGTCGTTGTTGGTCGACAGCACCAGCTTCTTGCCCGGTGCCACACCGTAACGGCGCACGTAGGTCGAGATGGCGCCGGCGAGCATGTTGCCCGGTACGTCGTTGTTGCCGTAGACCAATGGACGTTCGTGAGCGCCGGTCGCCAGCACCACACGCTTGGCGCGAACCCGGTGGATGCGCTGACGCACCTGGCCGATCGGAGCGCGGTCACCGAGGTGATCGGTCAGGCGCTCGTGAATGGTCAGGAAGTTATGGTCGTGGTAGCCATTGACGGTGGCGCGCGGCAACAGCAGCACGTCCGGGGTGTTCTTCAGTTCGTCGATGACGCTGGCGACCCACTCGGTCGCAGGCTTGCCGTCGAGGCTTTCGCGGGAATCGAGCAGGCTGCCGCCGAACTCTTCCTGCTCATCGGCGAGGATCACCCGGGCACCGCTGCGCGCAGCCGCCAGGGCAGCCGCCAGACCGGCAGGGCCGGCACCGACGATCAGCACGTCGCAGTGCTGGTTCATGTAGTCGTAGGTGTCCGGATCGTTCTCGGTCGGCGAGCGACCCAGGCCGGCGGCCTTGCGGATGTACTTCTCGTAAGTCATCCAGAACGATTGCGGGTACATGAAGGTTTTGTAGTAGAAGCCCGGTGGCATCAGCTTGCCGCCGACCTTGCCGAGAATCCCCATCATGTCGTTGTTCACGCTCGGCCAGCCGTTGGTGCTGGTGGCGACCAGGCCCTGATACAGCGCCTGTTGCGTGGCGCGCACGTTCGGGATCTGCGTGGCTTCGGTGGCGCCGATCTGCAGCACCGCGTTCGGCTCTTCAGCACCGGCGGCGAAGATGCCGCGCGGACGGGAATACTTGAAGCTGCGACCGATGATGTCGACGCCGTTGGCCAGCAGTGCAGCGGCCAGGGAGTCGCCTTCGAAGCCTTTGTAGTTCTGGCCGTTGAAGGTGAAGCTCAAGACTTTGTTGCGGTCGATCCGTCCGCCGTTGGACAGGCGATTGATCTGGCTCATACCTTCTCTCCCAGAGCCGTGCTGGCCGCTTTCGGGCTATCGGTCTTGTCGGTGAATTGTGGCTTGGTGCCGATCTTGTAGGTTTCGAGAATCTCGTAGGTCACGGTGTCGCGGGTGGCGTTGAAGTACTGACGGCAACCGGCAACGTGATCCCACAGCTCGTGGTGCAGACCGCGCGGGTTATCGCGGAAGAACATGTAGTCGCCCCACTCCTCGTCGGTGCAGGTGTTCGGATCCAGTGGGCGCGGGATGTGCGCCTGGCCGGATGCATGGAATTCCTCTTCGGAGCGCAACTCGCCGCAGTGAGGACAGAAGATATGCAACATGGGGATTTCTCCTGTTAGTGGGCAACCGCAGCAGCGCCGTGTTCGTCGATCAACGCACCGTTGTGGAAACGGTCGATGGAGAAAGGTGCAGCCAATGGGTGCATTTCACCCTTGGCCAGGCTCGCGGCAAACACGTTGCCCGAGCCAGGTGTGGCCTTGAAGCCGCCGGTGCCCCAACCGCAGTTGAAGAACATGTTCGGTACCGGGGTTTTCGAAATGATCGGGCAGGCATCCGGCGTGGTGTCGACGATGCCGCCCCACTGACGGTTCATGCGTACGCGGGACAACACCGGGAACATCTCGACGATGGCCTGGACGGTGTGTTCGATCACCGGGTAAGAACCGCGCTGGCCGTAGCCGTTGTAACCGTCGATACCGGCGCCGATCACCAGGTCACCCTTGTCGGACTGGCTGATGTAGCCGTGCACGGCGTTGGACATGATCACGCTGTCGATAATCGGCTTGATCGGCTCGGACACCAGCGCTTGCAGCGGGTGGGATTCGATCGGCAGACGGAAACCGGCAAGTTTGGCCATGTGCCCGGAGTTACCCGCAGTGACCACACCGACGCGCTTGGCGCCGATGAAGCCCTTGTTGGTTTCAACGCCGATGCACACGCCGTTTTCCTTGCGGAAACCGATCACTTCGGTCTGCTGGATCAGGTCCACGCCGAGGGCGTCGGCGGCCCGGGCAAAGCCCCAGGCCACGGCATCGTGACGAGCCACGCCGCCGCGACGCTGGACGGTTGCGCCCATCACCGGGTAGCGCGTGTTTTTCGAGCAGTCGAGGTACGGAATCTCGTCAGCCACTTGCTTGGCATCGAGCAGTTCGCCGTCGACGCCGTTGAGGCGGTTGGCGCTGACCCGACGCTCGGAATCACGGATGTCCTGCAGGGTGTGGCACAGGTTGTAGACGCCGCGCTGGGAGAACATCACGTTGTAGTTCAGGTCCTGGGACAGGCCTTCCCACAGTTTCATCGCGTGTTCGTACAGGTGCGCCGACTCGTCCCACAGGTAGTTGGAGCGAACGATGGTGGTGTTGCGCGCGGTGTTACCGCCGCCCAGCCAGCCCTTCTCGACCACGGCCACGTTGGTGATGCCGTGTTCCTTGGCCAGGTAGTAGGCCGTTGCGAGACCATGCCCGCCACCACCGACGATGACCACGTCGTAGACCTTTTTAGGGGTCGGCGTGCGCCACATTTTCTGCCAGTTTTCATGATGGCTGAGAGAGTGTTTGAAGAGGCCGAAGCCCGAGTAGCGTTGCATAGTCATTTACTCCAAAACCGCACTCAGCGATAAACCGGGAAGTCCGCGCACAGGGCCGCCACTTGCTGCGCAACATTCGCTTCGACATCGGCATCGCCGAGGTTGTCGAGGATGTCGCAGATCCAGCCGGCCAGTGTGACGCACTGGGTCACCTTGAAGCCGCGAGTGGTGACTGCCGGGGTGCCGATACGCAGGCCGGAGGTCACGAACGGCGACTGTGGATCGTTCGGGACAGCGTTCTTGTTCACGGTGATGTGGGCGCGACCGAGGGCTGCATCCGCCTCTTTGCCGGTCAGACCCTGACGGATCAGGCTGACCAGGAACAGGTGGTTGTCGGTGCCGCCGGACACTACATCGTAGCCGCGTTTGATAAACACGCCGGCCATCGCCTGGGCGTTGTCGATCACTTGCTGCTGGTAAGCCTTGAAGCCAGGCTCCAGCGCTTCCTTGAAGCACACTGCCTTACCGGCGATCACGTGCATCAGCGGGCCGCCCTGGGCACCCGGGAAAACTGCCGCGTTGAGCTTCTTCTCGATTTCTTCGTTGGACTTGGCCAGGATCAGGCCGCCACGTGGACCGCGCAGGGTCTTGTGGGTAGTGGTGGTGACCACATCGGCGTAAGGCAGCGGGTTCGGGTACAGACCAGCGGCAACCAGACCGGCCACGTGGGCCATGTCGACGAACAGCAGGGCACCGACCTTGTCGGCGATCTGGCGGAAGCGCGGGAAGTCCAGAGTCTTGGAGTAAGCCGAGAAGCCGGCAACGATCATCTTCGGCTTGCACTCGACGGCCAGGCGCTCGACTTCGTCGTAATCGATCAGACCGGTCTTGGTGTCGATGCCGTACTGCACGGCGTTGTACAGCTTGCCCGAGGACGACACTTTGGCACCGTGGGTCAGGTGACCGCCGTGGGCCAGGCTCATGCCGAGGATGGTGTCGCCGGCTTGCAGCAGGGCCAGGTACACGGCGCTGTTGGCCGAGGAACCGGAGTGCGGTTGCACGTTGGCGTAATCGGCGCCGAACAGTTGCTTGGCGCGTTCGATGGCCAGGGCTTCGACCTTGTCAACGTGTTCGCAGCCACCGTAGTAGCGCTTGCCCGGATAGCCTTCGGCGTATTTGTTGGTCAGGCCGCTGCCTTGCGCTTGCATCACGCGCTTGCTGGTGTAGTTCTCCGACGCGATCAGCTCGATGTGATCTTCCTGACGTTGCTCCTCGGCATTCATCGCCGCCAGCAGTGCATCGTCGTAACCCTGGATCTGGTCTTGCTTGCTGAACATCGCGTCTCTCCCAGCGGCGGCGGTGCGCCATTCGTCTCGGTGAGGCACTGGCTTTTCGGCAGTGCCCTTTGGTAGCGATGGTATGACTGGCTTGGAGTCGTCAAATGCCTACGGGCGCCACGCAAAGGTGCGTTTACGACATGGCGGGAAATGGCATGCCGAACACGACCGTCGATCCGGCGTAGATCCCCTGTGGGAGCGAGCTTGCTCGCGATAGCGGCATCACATTCAACATTGATGTCGACTGACCCGCCGCTATCGCGAGCAGGCTCGCTCCTACAGGGTCATTCGATGGCCTGTCGTACTGCGAGCAACAGCAGGAAATGCACGGGATACAGCGCATACGCCCAGCGCCGCATCGGTGGTGGTTTTACGCCCCCGGCATGTCGCAACAAGAACAGCCCGAGCCATGGCGCAATCAGACACGTGACGATGGCCGGGATCGCCGCGATATTGCCCAGGCGAGCTGCGTGATACAGCACCTGCCATTGATTGGCCGCCAGGCACACCAGCCCCGGCAACAGTGCGAAATACCAAGGCCGTTGCAGTACCAGCAGCATCGCCAGCGGCAACAGAACGCCATAGAAACCGAACATCAAGCGCTGGGAGAAAAACACTGCCAGAAGTACCGCGCCGACCGCCAGCAGGCGCGACGCAAGCACCGGCTGCTGCCAGCCACGAACCACCAGCAAGCCCAGGGCAAGGGTGGGCAGCACGTTCAAGGTGTCGGGATTGGGAATGAACATTCGGTAAGGCATTTCACTTACCGCGCTAAACAGCAGCAACCACCCCAGATAGCGCCACTGGCCGCTGGTCGTCGTAATCCGCACGCGCGCCAGATTGGCCGCCATCGCCAGGCAGAACCACGGAAACGCCAAGCGTCCCGGCACATACAGCAAATCGGCGGAATACCCGACATATCGCAGGTGATCGAGCACCATGCTCAAAAGCGCCAGCCACTTGAGCAGATCCAGTGCCCCGTCGCGCTGCTTTAAGTGCATGGCCTTGTGCATGGTCTTGTGCATGCTCTTGTACATAGTCACGTGCATAATTGCCCTTCGACCGTGTATTTTCCCGACAGCGACATCCTGTGCGCTCCACCTGACGATCTTGGGTACAGTGCGCACCCTCATTGACCACGGGACGCTTCACCATAGGCATCTCGACCACGGAAGCAGGCCATGACCGACAAGAGCCAACAATTCGCCAGCGACAACTATTCCGGTATCTGCCCTGAAGCCTGGGCGGCCATGGAACAGGCCAACCACGGCCACCAGCGCGCATACGGCGACGACGAGTGGACCGCCCGCGCGTCCGACGATTTCCGCAAACTGTTTGCAACCGACTGCGAAGTGTTTTTCGCCTTCAACGGCACCGCCGCCAACTCGCTGGCGCTGTCGTCGCTGTGCCAGAGTTACCACAGCGTGATCTGCTCGGAAACCGCCCACGTCGAAACCGACGAATGTGGCGCCCCGGAATTCTTCTCCAACGGCTCCAAACTGCTGATCGCCCGCACCGAAAACGGCAAATTGACCCCGGATTCGATCCGCGAGGTCGCGCTCAAGCGCCAGGATATCCACTACCCGAAACCTCGTGTGGTGACCCTGACCCAGGCCACCGAAGTCGGCAGCGTCTACACCC